>NZ_JACOOT010000035.1:0-82008 GCF_014287535.1 Blautia segnis
ATGTTTGCTGATAATACCTACGCTGATGCGTGCCTTACACGAATCACAGATAAACATCATACATATCGTCTGGAAATGAACGGTATAAATATGCGTGAAACAGAATGATATCATCTAGCAGTACTTCGTACCGTTAAAAATGGAATAGCCGTTCCGCAGTAGCGGAACTGGCATTCCGTTTGAACGTAATTTGCAGTTGAATCAGACACTTTTCTTATTTCTTTTAAATATTTTATATAATATGTCATAAGAACATACTCATTCACATGCTTCACCTCATCTGTACACTATACGATTATAAATTTCCTTCATCAAACTTTTCAGATACTTTCAAATCAAATATTGTCTCTTCTATGACCTGAATACATTCATCCGTATTTTTTTTAATGTCCTTTCCCCAGAATCTAATCACAGTCCACCCCATAAATAAAAGTTTCTTATTAATTTCATTATCATGTTCCCGGTTTCTGGAGATTTTTGTTATCCAATATTCACTATTTTTTCCATTTTCAAGACGTGGCTTCAAAACTTCCCAGTCTTTTCCATGAAAGAACTCTCCATCACAAAAAATTGCAATTTTATATTTTGTCAATGCAATATCTGGTTTTCCAGGAAGGACTTTATAATTTTTTCTATAGTGGTATCCTTTATTCCATAAAGCCTTTCTTAATATCCGTTCAATGCTCGTATTTTTTCCCTTTATACTCTGCATATTTTTTCTACGCTGTTCAGGTGTCAACTTATCCATAATCTCATCCTGTAAATATCACATTATTATCAATTACTATACTTGTTTATATTATACTCAATTTAACCAGCAAAACAACATTAATTAATATTGCAAGCAAGTAAAACCGACAAAAATCAATTCATATTCTAGGTATATTTTCATTAAATTTATAATTATTTTTGTATATTTTCAATAATTTTTCTTGCGTAACTCCTAAAATTATAATAACATCAGCTTATAAATCTCACGAATTACACAAAGGATAAAACGTTATGACTACAACTACAAATATGTCTATTGAAATACTTGTTAATGCCCTTAAATCTTTACCGAAAAATCAGGGATTTGGCTATATCCACAAGGCAACTAAGACTTTAGTTTCCATAACCGATATTGAAGGAGCATGTGGTCCAATTTCTATTCAGAGATGGGATCCCTCAAAAGGCGAAATCCAGAAGCAAGCAAAAATTGAGTCCATTTCCACTCAAATGTTATCACGAGTTGCAAATGCCATTACTCCCCAAATGCCAATTAATATAGACAGATTGCTTGGAGCTTCATATAATACTCGTTCAGCGTTAGAAACACTATTATGCCATACCCCGCAATTTTATTATTGTTTTCCTGGCAGAATTGAAAATATTAACGGAAAGCCCAAAACCAAACGCGGCCATAAGCATGTTATCTGGATTCCAGACGAACCACATGCTCTTGGAATACTTATGGAAAAAAAGGTCACTGGACTCGAAATAAGTGAACTTCCATCTAAAAGTGTAATTTATGATGCTCTCGAGCTCCCTCAAGCCCTAATAAAATCCGGA
Organism: Blautia segnis; assembly: GCF_014287535.1. Classification (NCBI taxonomy): domain Bacteria; kingdom Bacillati; phylum Bacillota; class Clostridia; order Lachnospirales; family Lachnospiraceae; genus Blautia; species Blautia segnis. The sequence continues at coordinate 1,552 of NZ_JACOOT010000035.1, forward strand.
AAAATCGATTCTGAAGAAGGCAGAATTCACCTTCGTATGCAAATGGCCATATATGAAATTGGTCGCGCACTTTTCCTAAATACTTACATTGCAAAAAATGACCAGGGAGCCAAATATAAAGGCAAATTTCTTTCTGCTCAAAGTAATATGGTCACATCTTTAAATGATGTACCTCTTATAAATATTATGGACGGTGCTGCAAGAGCAGGTAGTTTAATTGACGCAATGTGGATTGGAAACAAAAGCATCCCTGCTATATTTGAAGTTGAAAATTCAACAGGTGTAACCAGCGGTTTAAATCGAATGCTTTCTTTCAAAAAACATATGCCATCACTTAGCGATATGCGTTTTATTATTGTTGCACCTGATGACCTCAGAGATAAAGTATTCAGAGAAGTTAATAGACCAGAATTTAAAGAATTGCATGCACTATATCTTTCCTATTCTTCTGTCAGTGAATTGTTAGGACTTTGCCAAGAAAGAAAACTAAAAGGCGTCCAGGCCGCATTTATTGAAACATTTTGTGAAGACTTAAATTCATAATCTAAATAAGGTGTCACACAACCATCAAAGTGGATGTTATGTGGCACCTTATTTTTAAACATTTGACAAATCTATCAATTGATAGATCTGATTTCCATTTACATTTTGTATAGCATTTGCATTTAAATAATCTCTAATAGTCTGTGCTATTCCACTTGCTAAAACATACGGTACACCATTACCTATGGTCTTAAACATATTCGACAGACTCATATCTGGTGGCAGTATAAAGTCTGCTGGTAACGTTTGAATTGCCAAAGTTTCCGCTGCTGACATCCTCCTTGCATGGTACGGATGTAAATGCACTTCATTATTGCCATAAGCTGCTGTTGGGGAATATCTCCACCTGTGAATTCTTTTATACGATTTTCTTCCAACATCCCCTTCGTCAATCGTCTGCATTTTAGCTAAGCCTGCTCTCGGCTTGAAATAATCATTTGCATTTGGATGCTCTGTCACATTATTTTGATCAAACCAATGTTGAACTGTCAGCTGCACTGGAATCCCCTCTGGTGGCTGCGTAACCTTTCCTTCTTGGAATGTTTCTGTTCCTGGCCATGGAATCTCTTTTTTTATATTCCAAAGGTCATATTGCTGATATTGTCCCCAATTAAAATTATTCAGATCATTTCCTTGATAATTAATTGGATGTAAAATATTCTGACTTACACCAAATAATAGTATTCTATCTCTATCTTGTGGAGCTCCAAATTCTAATGCATTTGTTAAGCGTTCAGTTGTTTTATATCCGGCATTTTGTAAAGATGTTTTTAATTCTTCATAAAATGCTCTATGCCTTTTCGTCTGCCAGAGTCCTTTTACATTTTCAAATAAAAAGAAATCCGGATGCATTCTTATAATCAAATCTACATATGATTGTGAAAGTCGTCCATTATCTCCATCTCTTCCTCTTTGACGTCCTGCTACCGAGAAATCCGGACATGGGGGCCCGCCGATAAAGCCTACCCATTCCCCATGATTTCTATATTCTTGCATGTCCTGCCTCATATTATTCTGCATATTAATATCATTCAAGAAATCATTAACATCACCTTGATAATACCCACACTGAGGTTCTTGAATATTAACATGCATGTACTCTCTTGCATATCTGTACGCTCTCATAAATTCTGGATTATATTCATTAACAAATACAATATCAAAGCCATTCTGTTCAAATCCTAGATCGAGAAATCCACAGCCCGCAAAAAATGAAAAAATTTTCATCGTTCGTCTCCTTTCCATTTTATATATAAAACACCCTTATCCGCAAATTTACAATATATTAGATTTAATATGGAAATAATTGGATTTGGAGATAAACCAAGATATAAGGATCCTAAAGATTTATACTTCTTCCTTATAAAATAGGATTTTAAAGATATTTTTACATCTTTCTTAGATGTAACTTTATCGCAGAATGTATAAGCATTAAACACTTATTTTCTAGTATTCAATATTTCCTTTTTATAATATAGTTTTTGGATTATAAAATGTCAAGTTATTTTTATCTTGTAAGCTTTTCTTTTCCTATTTTCTACGCTATTATTATCTGTCATTAGATATAGCATTTCTCGTCAAAAAGATGTATTTTTATGGCAGTTACTCTTAACTTCTCCCATTTTATAGGGTACAGTTGCTTAGCTTTTTTATATTAGCCTATATTTTTTCAATTTGTAATTTCTTGAGTCCTCATTGAAATCCATTTTATACACAGGAATTCCTTTTTCTTTTGCCATATCTACAATAATTTTCTGATTTATCTTACTAATTTTACGCCCTACGTATACCCCACTTGGTTTTTGAATAACGCAAGAATGTTCTTCGTTGGCCAATAAAGTATTATCTGTTGAATAAAACATTCTCCATTCTTTTTCAGCTTTCCAATCTGTAGATTTTTTTATAGCTAACTTAGTTGCCATAAACTCATCTGGACATGGAACAACTGCGTTCAGCCATGATGCATTATATGGAAAACCTATGCTTTGAGCCATTCCTTTAAGAATTTGTATTTGAAATAAGTATGCGGCATAATCTGTAGTATCCAATCTCTTATCGTCATATATTACAGGAAACAACTTTCCCCAAACATGAGTCTGCATATTATTATCAACATAAGTAATCTTATTCTCATTACCAAATTCATACTCTAACGCAAATCCTGTAGCGTTATTGCTATACTGCCCCCACATCATATCTGAGCAAATTTTCTGTGTAAAACACGCAAACTTTGTTATACGTTGTACTTGCTCTGTCGTATCTTTTAATGCTACGTCAAGATTTTCCAACAAATGTTGAATTAAATTGTTTGAAATATCCACTCTCTGTCCTTTTGGTGCTTCTTTCAAGCACTTAAAGATATATTCTGCATTTGGAATAAGTTCTAATAATTTTTGCGGCGGTTGTTCCATAGTTATTAATTTTTCTACCGCTTTTAGCTCTCCCTCTTCAGATAACAATGAACCAAGCCGTCCTTCTATTCTTTTCTTATCGTAATAAATCCTTGCATCAAAGTCATCATTCATTGTGCTTCCATTAGAAAACCATAATTCATCATTATAAAATGCACTTAGATTTCTTTCAGAGCAAGCTCTAAAACGATATAATTTATTTGGCAAGATACTATTAACATATTTATCAACAGCATCATAGCAAGCCTTTTTTTCTTCCACGGGAAAATTATCGGAACTATCGTATCTTCAATAATTTTCTTAAAATCCATATGCTCCTCCACAAAGCTTCAACCTTTTCTAATATTATAAATATAACAAAAAAGTCTGTTTTCACAATCAACCGTACAAAAATCTTCTCCCCATTTATTCCTCTCCATAAGTTTTAGCTATTTGTGCCGCGCACTATTTTCACAGCACTCCCTGCTCCCGCATCTCCGCACTTACCGCCACATACTCCTTACTATTCTCCACAATCCCCAGTTTCTCCTCCCACGTAAGATTCCGCTTAATCTTCGCGGGGCTTCCCATTACCAGGGAACCGTCTGGAATTACAGTATTCTTGGTGACGAGGCTGCCGGCGCCGATGATGCAGTCGGTGCCGATTTTGGCGCCGTCTAGGATGATGGTGCCCATTCCGATTAGGGTGCGGTCGCCGATGGTGCAGCCGTGGATGACGGCGTTGTGGCCGATGGTGACGTTGTTTCCGATGTGGACAGGCATGTTGTGGCTTACGTGGATGGTGCAGCTTTCCTGGATGTTGGTTTCTGCGCCGATGGTGACGGGGGCGTCGTCGCCGCGTATGACGGCGTAATACAGGACGCAGCTGTCGCGGCCGATGGTTACGTCTCCAAGGATGATGGACTGCTTGGCGATTCTCGCGCTTTTCTCTATTTTCACATTTCTATAGCTCATTTTTTACCTCATTCTGCTCGTATCTCGGTTCTTTCTTAACATTGGGAGAATTCCATTCTTCTCAATTTTTCATTACTAAGCGAAACTAATAGCTCGTAGTAAATACTGAGATTATACCAATACCCAAAGTACCAAAAAGCCCCTTATATTGACAACAATACTTCTACATTTTCTCTAGAGCGTGTTTGAAAAAGGCTTTCTGCAAGATGTGCGTCACAATTTGTGGGAGATTTTGTCCGGATGAGGGCGCCGTAGCGGGCTACGGCAACTGAATTCGGGCAAAATATACCGCAAAGTGGGGCGTGCAGATTGCGGGAATGATTTTTCAAACACGCTCTAATCTTAGCATACTGAAAAGAGATTGTATATTTCTTTATGCTCTCAGTATTGTCTTCCCGTTTAAAAAGGCCTGTCAATAAATTTCCTGTGCATCTATTTCTAAAAAGCGGAAGATCTGTTTCAGATATTTCTCCATAGAGGAGTCATCGCTGCAGTAGATTTCATGTTTTGTTCCAGGCATATAAATATATTTACAGGAGCTGCTGCCTTGCTGCTTCACTTTTCCTGCAAATCTTTTCAGTGCGCGCACAGATACAAAATCGTCATTTTCTGCCTGAAAGAAAAGTACAGGTACCTTTATTTTTTTCCACCCCCAAATCTGCAGATACCAACTCATTTTTATAGCCGCCAAAAGCCAGCCATAGGATGCCGCACAGGTCTGCAGTTCCTTGTGCGCCCTGCGAATTTTATCATATCTTTCAAATCTTGATTCCGAGGTTCCGGCACAGGTTTCAAAGCTTTCCCCTCCATCATAGAGTTTTTGCCCTGCCACATACTTTTGAGCCTTTCCGAAAAAGCATTCAAAATGTGCAATCAAAACTACAAGCGGCCAGGGCACCTTTCCTGTAAGAGGACGGATCATAGGCGAACTTAATATGATTTTCTGAAACAGTCCAGGCTCCCAGGATGCCGAAATCCCACCAATTGCCCCTCCCATAGAATGGGCAAAAAGAATCAGGGGTAAATCCGGATGTGTTCCTTTTATTTCACGGCATACTTTCAAAAAATCCCGCACATACCTTTTCCAGATATCCACATGCACAAGAGACGGATCTGCCGTCAGCCGATAGCTCAACCCATGCCCCATATGTTCTGGCATATACACATGATACCCAGCCTTCAGAAAGTAATAAATCATCTCATCATATTTCGGCGAACCTTCTGTAAAACCGTGACTGATCACAATGACACCCCTGGGATTTTTTGCCAGATAATACTGTATGTGTATTTTTCTTGAAAAATCCTTATTTTTGCCTCGAATGAAATTTTCGGCATTTGAGACATATTTTTCCTGACGGTGCAGTTCAAGATACGGCTCTGCCTCTTTGTTCATCCTGTATAAATATTCATTTTCATGTATTATTTCCATATTGGCTGCTCCTGCTGTTATTTTTGGTTTTGGATTCTTATAATTTTGTTAATCTTCTTTTCGTTGTAGAACACCAGTATAATTCCTCCTGCACAGCAAAAAGCTGCAGCACCAAAGGCAGCAATCCGATAACCGGTTCCGTTTCCTGTTCCAATTGTGGAAACTGCCGTAAAAATCAACATGGAAATGCTTTGTCCAAGCTTAAACGCAAATGTTCTTGCTGCATAAAACATTCCTTCGCGATTGCTTCCCGTTGTAATAGAATCACTTTGAGCAATGTCTGCTACAACAGCCTGTGGAAGAATTCCAAAAATTGCCATAGGAAGTGCCGCACAGACAGTCAGGATCAGTCCCTGCACGGAAGCTGGAATAAAAGGCATTTTTCCCATAAATCCAGTATAGAAATAAGCAGTGGAAAATACCGCAAATGCAAACAAAATCATCTTTTTCTTTCCAAGCTTTGGTGTCAATTTATTTACCGGAATGTAAAAGACCAGAGACAAAGCTGTCATTCCAACAAAGTACAGGGTTGTCATAGTCTCCGGAAGCTTCAGAAGGCTGGTAACAAAAAAGGGAAGTCCTGTCTGAAACATGGTAAGCGCGATCCAATAAAAAATATCAGATGCTACAAATTTTCTAAATTCTCCATTTTTGAAGGTAGCAGTAAGTGAGACAAAAGCAGATTCCTTAGATGGAACTGTATCCACATAGTCTTTTTCCCGGATGGTGAACACCGGTACCAGCATGCATATAAATGCCACAGCTGCCATTATTGTAAATGTCACCCGAATTGCGCCTACTCTTCCAAAAACCGGGATAAATACACCCCAGATGGTGGGCGCCAGATATGCTACTGCTGTTCCTGCAATGAAAGTAAAAGAAATAACGGTAGAAATATTAAGTCGTTCCTGCTGAGTATGTCCCAGTTCCGGAATCAGCGCATTATATGGCGTACAATATGCAGTAATGGAAAGATAATATGCCAGAATCATTGCCAGCAAAAAGACAGCATTGATCCAGCTGTTCTGATTTAGCGGAGACCAGAATACCAATACGGTGGAAAGTGCCAGCGGAAGAGATGCCCATTTCAGGAATGGGATTCTTCGCCCATTTTTTGATGTACACCGGTCTGATAAAGACGCGATCATAGGGTCTGTAAATGCGTCAAAAATCCTTCCGAAAGCTGTGATTCCTCCAATTATGGTAAAAATGCCAAGTACCACCAGCCCCTGAGGAATAAATACAGTTTGTCCCTGACTGATGGCAGTCTCATCTGGCTGATAAAAATACACCAGCCAGTTGGAAATGATTCCCGACAGCATTGCCCAGCCAAATTGTCCAGCTGCAAACTGCCAGATTTTTCCTGTTGTTAATTTCTTCATTTTTTTCCTCCTTGCGCTCATTTTTATAATTATTGCACAATATATTCCGCTATGCAATTACATTTTCGTACTTATTGTATATTTTGATATCAGGGTCAAAAGGTCAAAAAGCCGTTCATGCCTGCATGATAAGGCTTTTGAACTTGGGACCCGCCGAACATGAGGAAGTAGCGATTTACATAGTAAATCAGCGGATTCCGAATGTTCGAGAATTGCGGGAGCTGCTTTGCAGCGGAGCAATTCGTGGATATCAAGTTAGGGGCAAAAGACCTTTTGACCCTAACATCATCATATTTTGATATCCAATAAAAGCAATCGGTATTTCGTCCATGGCCAGAAGCATATAATGAATTAAATTTACCGGCAAACGGAGTTTTTCAATGAATACCCAGATAAAAAATATTCTTCCTTTTCTTTTATTTCCACTGGCAGTGGGAGCATTTGCAGCGCTTCTGACTACCGGGTCTATGGAGGCCTACGCGGACCTTTGCCAGCCGCCCCTTTCCCCGCCGGGATGGGTGTTTCCGGTGGTGTGGACCATTCTTTATCTGCTGATGGGATTCGCCGCTTACCTGGTGGCAAATTCTGGGAAATGCACCAACAATGCTTTGTTTTTTTACATTTTGCAGCTGTTTTTTAACTTTCTGTGGTCGATCTGGTTCTTTAACTGTGAGTGGTATCTGTTTGCCTTTTTCTGGCTGGCGGCGTTGTGGCTGCTGATTTTTGCCACTATAAAATCTTTCGGTGCGGTGTCCCCCGTGGCGGCGAATCTGATGCTTCCTTATCTGGCATGGGTGACGTTTGCAGGGTATTTGAATCTGGGAGTGTATTTTCTAAACTGATGTACTATGATCATCCAGCAGATAATAAAATGCTCGGCATGTATCCGCCAGAGCTTGTTTGAAAAAGGCTTTCTACAAGATGCATATTACAATTTGTGGAAAATTTTTCCCAATCAGAAAAAGACCGCTGTGCATTTCGGATTATACTGAATATGCATAGCGGCCTTTTGAATTTTTTTCACAGATGCTGCAAAAACCTCTGCACACATCTTCTGTCAAAGCTTACTGATAATTTGTCTCTTATATTCCAAAAATTCTTCTGACAGCGAGAAGTCCTCTGCCCTTGGCTTTTTCTCCCGGATCACGATTTCTTCCTTGATAGTTCCGGGAATCCCGTTCAGAATGTAGATTCTGTCGGACAGCAAAATGGCCTCGTCAATGTCATGGGTAATAAACAAGGTGGACAGATCAATGTGCTGCATAATGTCCAGGTACCATTTGTGCACGCTGGCTTTGGTCAAAGTATCCAGTGCACTGAAGGGCTCGTCCAGAAGGGCAACACCGCTGGAGCTTAAATACGTTCGCAGCAGGGCTGCACGCTGACGCATGCCTCCTGAAAGCTGGCTTGGATACTGAAGCTGGGTGCCCTCCAAACCAAATTCCGCAAATAAGGGATTGGCTTTTTCCCGGGCTTCCTGCTTCTTCATGCCTTTCAGAAGAAGGGGAAGTGCCACATTGTCGATCACCTTCTTATGAGGAAGAAGGAGGTCCTTCTGCAGCATGTAGCTGATGCTTCCGGGAGTGGAGGTCACATCCTGGTCACGCAGGTAGACTTTTCCCTCATCTGGAGTGACAAGGCCGGAAAGAATGTGAAATAAAGTAGTCTTTCCGGAGCCGCTGACTCCCAGAAGGGATACCAGCTCGCCCTGTTCCAGATGAATGGAAATGTCCTTCAGGACCTGTTTTTCACCGTATGCTTTTGAAATATGTTCTGCTCTTAGTAATGATTTACTGTTTTCTGATGACATTCTATATTCCTTACTATACAACTGTCTGTTTTCAAACTATAAGACCGCCGTCTGTTTTTTACTGCGGCAGATAGTCGTTGGAAAATCCTACGTCTGTCAGGTCTTTGTCGCAAAGCTGATTCTCATACAGCCATTTGTAGAATGCGTTCCATCTCTCAGGATCGATCACGCCCCAGCTGTCTGCATCGTCAATGTATTTTGCGGAAAGGAATTCCTGGCTCTTCTTTACCAGCTCCTCTGCGTCCTTGAGGGAACCTGTGTTGTCGCCGTCGATGAGGATCTGTGCTGCCTCGTCCGGATTTTCTGCTGCAAACTCATAGCCCTTTGCAGTTGCTTCCATAAATGCTTTCGCCTGATCCGGATTTTCGCTGAGATAATCGTTGTTGGCGATAATAACCGGTGTGTAGTAGTCAAATACAGGGTTGATATCAGAGAATGCGAAGTAATCGCAGTCTACGCCTTCTACCTCTCCGTTCACGCCGCCCCAGCCTTGGAATACCCAGATGGCGTCTGTCTGATGGGCTGCAAGTGCTGCCGGCTCATCTGTGATGTCGTTGGGGATCAGGGTAACCTGGTCAAAATCCCCGCCGTCGCTGTTTACTACATTTTCCAGCATGGCAAGCTCGATTGGAGAGTCCCATGTGGAATAAGTTTTGCCAGTCAGTCCGGCTGGTGTGTCGATTCCGTCTCCTGCTCTTGAAAGGATTCCGGAGGTGTTATGCTGGATCACGGCTGCCACTGCTGTAATTCCAAGAGGCTCATCAAGTGCCAGGGAAGCTGCCATAGTATCCTGTGCCTCGATTGCGAACTGGGCCTGTCCGGCTGCGCACATCAGTGCTGCACCGTTTTCCGGCGGCTGTACGATCTCTACGTCAAGTCCTGCGTCTTCATAATAGCCTTTTGCAAGTGCTACATAAAGTCCTGTGTGGTTGGTGTTCGGTGTCCAGTCCAGGCAGAATGTGATTTTCTCATTCTCGCCATCTGCTGCGTAAACACCTGTAGGAACTGCAAATACCATTGTCAGCGCTGCAGCGGATGCAACGGCTTTTTTCAGATTCTTATTCATGATTTTTCTCCTTTTCAACCTGCAGCCAGGGCATTGCGATGCGGCTTGCCACATTTACTATGAAAAGCAGCAGCAAACTGATGATCACAATGAAAATAATAACTGCAAACATTTTGTCAAACGCGTATGCCTTTTTTACCCTTGTCATGTAAACACCAAGACCGTTAAAGCCTCCCAGCCACTCAGATACTACGGCACCTACTACGGCGTAGGATGCGGAGATCTTCAGCCCGGAAAAGAACTGGGGCAGGGCAGAGGGGAATTTCACATGGCGGAAAATCTGCATTCTGCCGGCGCCCATTGCTTTCATCAGGCGGATGGCATCCGGGTCTACACTCTTGTAGCCGTCCAGAAGCCCGATGGTGATGGGGAAAAAGGTGGTGATCACGACTAAGGTGATCTTTGGTGCCATTCCAAAGCCCATCCACAACACCAGGATCGGCGCGATGGCGATGGTGGGAATGGTCTGGGTAATGATCATAATCGGATAAAAAGCCTGATCCATTACCCGGAAACGGTCCATCACAGTTGCGAAAATAAATGCCAGAGCGATTCCAATGAGAAGTCCGTAGAAGGATTCCAAAAGGGTAAATTTCGCATGGAATAAAATAGTGGGAAGGTCGCCGATCAGCGCCTTGCACACTGCAACCGGGGAGGGAAGCATGTAGGACGGAACTAATCCGGAGATGCTTACCAGCTCCCAGAGAAGCAGGATTGCCGCCATTGCAACGACAGGGGGAATCTTACTGGTGATGTTTGGTAACTTTCTTTTCAATGGTAAGCACATCCCCTTCTGGTTTGTAAGAGATCTTTACATAGACGTTCATAGCCTTGCAGCCTGCGCGCTCTGCTACGTGCTGGCACTCTTTTACAATGTCCATAAGCTGATCGTAGTCACCCTCGATGGTTGTCTCGAAAGGTCCTACATAACAGTTAAGTCCTGTGGATTTGATGTAGGCGATTACCTCGTCTACAATGCGGATTACTTCTTCGTCATCCTGTACATTTGGCAGTACCTGAATTGCTACACTTGCGTTCATTTTTGTTTCCTCCTTTAATATGTGCCAGATCTCCGAAGCTGATTTGAAAGGGTTCCGGGCCTGGGATTTTTTAGCAATCGAATAAGAACCATCTTTTTATGAATCTGCAAAAGAAAAAAGAGCATCTGCAATCACGCAAATGCTCTAAAATACATCTTCAACACTTCCTACACTGGCATGATCCAACAGGTTAAAAGGGTCTAAGGGCTACCTTACTCTCAGCTTCTCAATCGAAACTCCCCTGGTTTTTATTCAGATTTCGGTGCTAATTATAATATATCTTTCTTGAAATTACAAGCGGCTATTTCATTTCCGGCTGTTTTCTTACATAATTTTAACATTATTTATTTCCAAAATTTGCAGCCGTAGGGCGCACGGCCATTGCTTATAACCCTTGAAAAGCGGCCTGGATGCTGTCGTAGTGAAGGAATTTTCCTTCTGCGGCAAAGGCTTTGATCTGCTCCAATGTGGCGAACATGTGGCCGTCTGTTTCCTCTTCCTGAAGGTGCAGGTCTTCTTCCTGTACGTCCATGACAAAGCGGTATACGTCTACAAAGTAATTGTCTCCCTCACCCGGGTTTTCTCTTTTGTATGTGAAAAGATAGCCGCCCTGTGCACTGCTTACGTCAAGGCCTGTCTCTTCTTTCACCTCGCGGAGAACTGCGTCATAGGAGGATTCTCCTGCCTGGGCTGCGCCGCCGGATACTTCCCACCAGCCTGGCGCCCATGCTTTGGTCATGACGCGCTTGGTGATCAGGAAGGTGCCGTCCGGTCTTGCAACTACTCCGAGGACGGTGAGATGGTACTCTCCGTCCTTTAAGCACCAGTCGTTGCGCTTCATGGTGCGGCCTGTAGGTCTTTTATTAATGTCATAAATATCCCAGAATTCCATTTTTGTTACTCCTGTTATGTTTTTTACTTCAGCAGTTCCTCAACCATCTCTCTTGTATATTCCACCTTATCCACATGGTTGACCTCGATCTGGTACAGGGCGTTGGCGGCAATGTGCTCGGCTGCCTGCTCCAGGTCACGGATACCGGTGGTATTGGAATAGCGGGCAACAATGGCATCCAGAGCGTCATCTGTGATAATGCACTCGCCCTCTTCCATATGCATTCTTTTCAGAACCTTGGGCAGGGAGAATCTGGAGAAGATTACTTTCTTCTCTTCTGCTGTGTAGTCCGGAATGTCGATCACGGCAAATCTGGACATCAGCGGCGCACTGATCTGGTCACGATCATTGGCTGTGGCAATAGGGTAAACACCGCCGGTTGGAATCATACATTCCATATAGTTGTCTGTAAATCCAAGGTTGTCCAGAAGGGTAAGAAGCACGTCTGCCGGGTTTCCGTTGCCATGTCCGGAGTTTGCCTTGTCAAGCTCGTTGATGATAAATACCAGGTTGGAGGCTCCTGCCATGGAAAATGCATCCATGATAATTCCAGGTTTAGCGTTTGCATAAATACGAGGGCTACCTGTCAGCTGCTTGGAATCGTTGATGGAACTCATGTCCAGAGTCGTCCACGGAAGCTTCAGGATTCTTGCTACCGCATAGGCGATCTGGGATTTACCGGTACCTGCAGGTCCGATGAGAAGAAGTCCGTAAGCAGGCAGGGTATGGGTACGGTTGATCTGGATAATGGTCTCGATGATACGCTGTTTCACACGCTCCATTCCGTAAAGCTCTTCGTCCAGGATTCTTCTTGCTTCCACCGGGTCGATGGCTTCGAAGTAATTGTTTTTCCACTGGATGTTCAGCATAATGGAAAGAGCTCTCTGTGCGTGATGGCGCTCTTCCTGGGAAACCTCGCTGGATCTTGCCACTGCCAGGTTTCTTCTGGTCCACAGGCGGATGTTATCCGGCAGGGTTTTGCCTGCGCAGGTCATAAAATCGGTGATGCTCTGAAGGCTGGTAAGCTTCATCTCATCCCCTGTTTCCTCCTGAGTCTCGTCCTCCTCTGCTTCTGCAGGTGCATTGCTCTCAAGGAGACGCTCGATCATAAACTGCAGAAAGCCGTCCTCTGCGGAAAGCTTGGTGCCGCCCCCAAAGGCAGTCTCTCTGATGCGGTACACAGCATAGCCGTCCTCTGTATTCGCTCCTGACAGGCGCACATTGATGCGGCTGTCTCCAAGCCATTTCAGAAGGCTGGTAAATCTGGAATCGATTTTCAGCACATCGGCTGTGAAGGTGCCGTCCTCTTCCTTAAATTCAAAGGCAGTGCGGTTCACCGGATTGGTGAAAACGCCGCAGGAATGATGCTTCCAGTGTCTTTCTTTATTATCAAGCACCATAATGGGCTGGTCTGCAGATGGTGTGGTATTATTGCTTTGAAAAGTGGTATAGGTGCATTTGGCCTCTGCTTTGCTTGCAGAAGCGCCGCTGAAATCAAATACTGGCATGGCTGTGTCCTCTTTCGTTTTTAAATAAGATCAGGTATAATAATGTTTTTCCCTGATTTCTCTCCTAACTATAGCAACATTTTCCTCCAATGTCCAGAACATGTTTGAAAAAGGATTTTTACAAAACGCCTTTTTGCTGTGTTATAATAGGCTGTATAATTTTATTTGCAGATTCTGTAAAATTTACATTAAATTTTGTATCAAATTTTACAAAAAACACTTGCCAAAACGGAATTTTTCGTGTATTCTAGTATTCGAACAGCTTTCTATTATGTTGCTTATATCTTATAATTTGTTATAGATTGAATTTTTAGTGCGCAGATACCATAGTCCCTCCCAAAGCTTCTAATGGAATACTGCAAACTAAAAATAAAAGACCCCCGGTTCTCGTGAGAGTTCCGGGAGTTTTTCTATACTCTTTTCTTTTTCTGGTGTCAGGGGCAGTCCCCTGCCTTCAGGCAAGGCTTAGGAGCTGCCTGCCCTCTTTCAGCCGCTCTTCAAACTGCTCATAGAAATCCTGATTTTTTTCATAAGGCTTCAGGTAGAAACGGTTCACCACATAAAGGTTCAGATTCTTGATCAGCTGGGCATCTGTGGCACCGTAAAGCACCTCCTGCACATCAAGCAGGAAGTAATGCCAGTCTGCTACGAACTTCTCGTATTTGCGAAGCTCCGGGGTGTCGATCCATTTTTTTACCTTGATTTTGCTCCGGTTGGTCTTCTTGCATTCATGGATCTGCAGAAAATACTTGAAGCTTCCGTTTTCATAGTAGCGTCCCAACGGGAAAAGCCTGCAAAATCCAGGACGGACACTGTGAATCCGGCATCTTCCCTGGTCGTTTAGAAACACGCAGCTTTCGTTTTTCCCGGTCATGCAAAGGTGGGGAAGGATGTTTCCGTCCATGGCGTCAAACTGGATCCATCCGGCGCTTACCAGCTCTGTAGGGCTTTTTCCAAGGCCCTGGCTTAAACGGTACACATCCATAGGGTCTAACACTACGGAGTCTCCCATTCCCTCGCAGCAGTCGTGGCAGCCAGCGCAGTCCTGGCAGTCTGCCTTTACCATATCATTTAATTCATAAAGTCTTCCGTCGGAAATCTCCTCCAAAGATACTTCTCGGCGCATATGCAAATTCCTCTTTCTTTATATAATTCTAATGATACCAGTGTCAAAAGGTCAAAAAGCCGTTCGTGCTTGCACGATAAGGCTTTTGAACTTGGGACACGCCAAATATGAGAAAGTAGCGATTTACGCAGTAAATCAGCGGATTTCGAATATTTGGAGGATTGCGGGAGCAGCGTAGCTGGGTCGCAATCCGGGGTATCAAATGAGTGGCAAAAGACCTTTTGACACTCATATCCTTCTAAAGCTTACAGTTTAATCCCGGACAGGGCCTGGGCAAATGCGTTGTTTACAGGCTCATTGGCCTCTTTTTGCTGCCTGCGCAGATAGTTCTGCACATCCCGTTTGCCAACTCCTGCGCCCTCCTTCTTGCGTCTTGCCTGGAAGGCAGACAGTTTTTCCTTGTAGCCGCAGGCGCAGATGAAGGTCTCTTCCTTGCCTTTTACGTACATTTCCATGCGCTTGTGGCATTTGGGGCAGCGGGCATTGGTGGTACGGGAAATGGTCTCACGGTAGCCGCACTCACGATCCTGGCAGACCAGCATTTTGCTGTTTTTGCCGTTCACAGCCAGAAGCTTTTTGCCGCAGCGTGGGCAGACCTTGTTGGTGAGATTGTCGTGGCGGAAAGTGTCCTCTCCTGACTTGATCTCGTCCACGATTTCGCAGGTGTAGTCCCGGATCTCGTGCAGGAAATCGCCCTGACGGATCTTGCCTTTTGCAATCTGGGACAGCTTCATTTCCCAGTCTGCAGTCAGTTCCGGCTTCTTCAGATCTTCGGGAACCAATTCCAGAAGCTGTTTGGCCTTTGATGTAATGTGGATCTCATTGCCTTTTTTCTCCATCATAAAGGAGTGGAAAAGCTTCTCTATAATATCCGCTCTTGTGGCAACCGTGCCAAGGCCGCCTGTCTCGCCGATGGTTTTCACCGCTTCTTTGTCACGGGTCTCCATAAATTTCACCGGATTTTCCATGGCTGCAAGAAGAGTTGCTTCTGTAAAGCGTGCAGGTGGCTTGGTTTTGCCGGTGTTCAGCGCAGCACGCAGAACCTTCAGCTTCTGGCCTGTCTGCATTTTGGGAAGGCGCTGGTCCTTTAATTTCTCCTCGTCCTCCTCGCTTTCCTCCTGATCACCGCCCTCGTAAACCTCTTTCCAGCCCTGGCTTTTTACCACTTTGCCGCTGGCTGCAAAGGTTTCCCCGGCTGCTTTTGCTTCCATTGTTACCTGCTGGTACTCAAATGGCGGATACAAAACGGCAAGGAAGCGGCGCACAACCATGTCGTAAATCTTCCGCTCCTCGTTTGTCATGTGATCCAGCTGCACAAACTGCTCTGTTGGGATGATCGCATGATGGTCGCTGACCTTCTTGTCATCCACAAAGCTGGAATTCGCCTGTACGGGTTTGTTCATCAGCGCCCCTGCAAGCTTCCGGTAAGGACCGATTCCGCAGGCTTTCAGTCTTTCCCTGATGGTGGGGACAATGTCTTTTCCAATGTATCTGGAGTCGGTTCTCGGATAGGTGAGCACCTTGTGATTCTCGTAAAGACGCTGCATAATGTTCAATGTTTCTTTTGCGGAAAAACCATATTTCTGGTTGGCTTCTCTCTGAAGAGTGGTCAGGTCGTACAGACCGGGAGCCATGGACTTTTTGGTTTTTTCCTCGATTCTGGTCACTTCCAGACTGGCAGTCTCGGTTTTCCTGCGGATTTCTTCTGCCTTTTCCCTGGAAAAAGTGCGGAAACTTTTTGTTTTTTCATCCCGCCAGGTCCATTTCACATCCTGGGTTTCCACGGAAACGCCGTAGTATTCCTTTGGGGTAAACTGGCGGATTTCCTCTTCTCTTCTGGCGATCATGGCAAGGGTGGGAGTCTGCACACGGCCGCAGGAAAGCTGGGCGTTGTATTTGCAGGTCAGCGCTCTTGTGCCGTTCATGCCCACCAGCCAGTCAGCCTCTGCTCTTGCAACAGCGGCGCGGTAAAGGTTGTCGTAGGCGTGTCCGTCTTTTAAATTGGCAAAGCCTTCCTTGATGGCCTTGTCTGTGACAGAAGAGATCCACAGTCTCTTAATAGGCTTGTGACAGCCAGCTTTTTCCAGGATCCAGCGGGCAACCAGCTCGCCCTCACGGCCGGCATCTGTGGCAATGATGATTTCTTCAATATCTTTTCGGAAAAGCTGGGTTTTCACCACGGAAAACTGCTTTCCGGTCTGGCGGATCACTACCAGCTTCATGTCTTTTGGCATCATGGGAAGGGTGGACATTTCCCATTTCTCGTATTTCTTATCGTATTCTTCCGGGTCCGCCAGGGTTATAAGATGGCCAAGTGCCCAGGTGACTACATATTTCTTTCCTTCCAGAACGCCGCCGTTTTTCTGATTTGCCCCAAGGACGCGGGCAATGTCTCTTGCAACAGACGGCTTCTCTGCGATTACCAGTGATTTCATATTCCTTACTCCTAAATCAAATTCTATCAGGGAAAATCTTAAGTCCTTCATAAGAAAGTCATAAGAAACAGTATAACATACTTTAGAAAATTTTAACGATATTTTTTCAAAATTAATTTGTAATACGGCCTGTCCAATGTTATTATGAAACCAGAAAGCGACACAGGGAGACATTATGTATTATTTTATCGTTAATCCAAATTCCCACTCCGGCAGGGGACGTATCATCTGGGACCAGCTCCACCAGCAGTTATTGCTTCGGGGAATTTCTTTCCAGTACTGCCTTACAAGATATTCCGGACATGCTACAAAGATTGCTTCTGAGGCATCTTTACTTGGGATCGATTCTGAGCCCGTCTATATGATCGCAATTGGAGGGGACGGCACCATTCAGGAGGTGCTTACCGGGATCACAGATTTTGACCGGGTGGTTTTCGGCTACATTCCCACAGGCTCGGGCAATGATTTTTGCAGAAGCATGGAACTGCCTTTTGATCCTATGGAATCTCTTGAGTATATTTTAAAGGCAGAGCGCATTGCTCCTATGGATGTTCCTTATCTGATCTGCGGGGAAAAGAAGTCCCATTTCGGCATCAGCACAGGAATCGGATATGACGCGGGAGTCTGCCAGGAGGTGCTTGCTACTCCCCTTAAGAAGGTGTTCAATCGTCTTGGACTGGGAAAGCTGATCTATCTTTTTATTGCCTTAAAGCAGCTGATTTTTATTTCTCCGGGGAAAATGACGGTTACATTGGATGGGGAGAATACTTTTTCCTATGATC
The DNA here is from genome assembly GCF_014287535.1 of Blautia segnis. Classification (NCBI taxonomy): domain Bacteria; kingdom Bacillati; phylum Bacillota; class Clostridia; order Lachnospirales; family Lachnospiraceae; genus Blautia; species Blautia segnis. The sequence goes on from NZ_JACOOT010000035.1 coordinate 18,930, forward strand.
ACGTATATTTTACGGCAGTTATGAATCAGAGATATGAGGGCGGCGGGTTTAAGTTCTGCCCGGATGCACGGCCGGATGACGGACAGCTGGATATGATCCTGGTGGAGGGCGTTGGGAAGCTGAAGCTTCTTTTCTGCCTGCCTACTGCTTTTTTCGGAAAGCATACGGGAATTAAAGGGATACATATTATGACCTGCAGGGACATTCATATTCACAGCGAGAATGCTCTTCCCGTCCATATTGATGGGGAATCCGGCGGAATCCGCCAGGATTTAACAGTTTCTATTGAAAAAAAGCCTTTAAAAATCATTTTACCTGTGGTATAATCTCCACGATTTGAAAAAGGAGTGAAAGACTTGGCACAATTTATTAAGAAATATAAGCATGGTCTGATCATACTTGTATATGCAATTGTTTACCTGATGTTTTTCGGGTATCTGGAGCACAGACCGGTACGTGGATTCCATGCAATTGACACTGTTTTTGATGATTACATACCATTTTGCGAGTATTTTATTGTCCCTTATCTGTTATGGTTTCCATATCAGGTTGTCACAGTTTTATACTTCATCTTCAAGAACAAGAATAAGAAAGAATATTATCAGTTGGTTTTCAACATGATGATGGGTATGACCATTTTCCTGATCGTGTCTTATGTGTATCCCAATGTGCTGCATTTAAGACCGTTGGAGTTTCCTAGGGAGAATGTGTTTACGGACGCGGTTCGGTGGCTGTATCGCACGGATACGCCGACCAATGTGCTTCCTAGTATCCATGTGTTTAACTCTCTGGCGATTCATATGTCACTGACTAATTGTGAGGCGCTTCGGGATAAGAAGGCCATTCGGTATGGTTCTTTGGTTCTGACCTTGCTGATCATCATGTCTACTATGTTTTTGAAGCAGCATTCTGTGATTGATGTTTGCTGTGGGGCTACATTGGCGCTGTTTGGGTATTTGTTTTTTTATCCGCAGAAGGCGGGGGAAGAAGCACGGGATGTGGCTGTAGAGAGATTTGGACGGAATAAACGCGGGAAACGCTACTAAAGATGAGAAAGACGCGAACCTCCAGGAATTGGAGGGCGCGTCTTTTTTGTCCTATTAACTAAAAACGGGCGCTTCGCTGAAGCGAGCGCCCTGGGGATTGTTAATTAAAGCCGTAGAACTTCTGACAGATCTTGTAGGCGGCTACGGAGACACGGCGGCCGCCTCGGCCTGGGAGATTCATGAAGTTGCCCATAAGGCTGTGGCGAAGTTTTCCGTAAAGGACACGGTTGGTGGAGCGGATGTACTCGAGAAGCTCTTTTTTCTTATCGAGGGCTTCTTTGGTGCCGGAGCGGATCAGCATGATGGAGGAAATGGTGGTGATGATGTCCAGGTAGCTGATCATGTAGGCTCTTGCCCGCTTGTTCATGCTGCCGCAGCTTGTGTAGGAATTGACCATCAGCTTGTTTACGCGCAGCTGCTGGTCGATTCTGCGGATCATAACAGCCTCATTGACAGACTGATCGTCACGTCCGATGAAGTAGCGGTAGAAATTGGTGTCCAGGTAGTACATGTTCTGTACATATGGAAGTGGATCAAATGCAAAAATATTGTCTACATAGAAAGTGTGCTCTGGCAAAGTCAGATTGCACTCAAGGAGCAACTGGGTACGGTAGATCATGGAATGCATGAGAAGATATTTTCCTTTAGGCATATGTCCTACTTCGTTCCAGGTGAAGATCTGGTTCACTGGCAGGCAGTGGCGGTACTGCATGACCTTCTTGCGGGCTGCGCCCTGCTTCTCATATACAAAGTTGCTGATGAGAAGGTCTACGGTCTTTGAGCCCTTTACTAGGTTCTCCAGAGTTTTCAGGATTTCTTTGTAGGATTCCTCGTTTACCCAGTCATCGCTGTCTACTACCTTGAAATAGAGACCCTGGGCATTGTGGATACCGGTGTTTACGGCGCCGCCGTGGCCAAGGTTTGGCTGATGGATGGAGCGGACGATGTTCGGATATTTCTCCTGATACTGATCTGCGATCTCTGCAGTTCTGTCCTTGGAACCGTCATCGATTACAAGAATCTCTACTTCGTCTCCTCCCGGAAGAAGAGACTGGATACATTTCTCCATATAAGCTTCGGAATTGTAGCATGGAATTGCTATACTAAGTAATTTCATTGAATTTCCTCCTTCATGTACTTCGCATATGCGCCAAACGCGGAAGGGATGGCGTAGTTTCTCTCTGATTCTTTTTTATCTGCAAAAAGAATGCCTGGGGCGTGTGTCTGTTCTAAGGATGACACACGGATCAGGTATGCCTTCATTCGCCACTCAATGTGGGAAAAAATGTGCTTGGCATCTGGCAATTCTTCTATATATAAGGGCTCTGTGCCAAGGTCTTTTACATAGTCCAGGGCTTCCTCACGGCTTAAGTAGCCTTCTGTGTTGGGAAGCTCGTATAATCCGGCAAGAAGGCCTTTGGAAGGGCGTTTGCGGATTGCGGTACAGTTTCCATCCTGGATCACAAGGACTGTGCGCTCTTCTATGACTCGGGGCTTCTTCGGGGCCTTTACCGGATATTTTTCCATGGTTCCGTGAAGTCCTGCAAGGCAGTAATCCCGCACTGGACAAATCAGACATTTGGGCTGTCCGTTGGGGACGCACACCACTGCCCCAAGTTCCATCATAGCCTGATTGAAATCTCCTGGACGATCCACAGGAATAATTTCCTGGAGCGCTTTTTCTGTTTTCTTACGAAAGGCTGGCTTCGTAATGTCCTCGGAATCCTCTGTCATTCTGGTTACCACGCGGAAAACATTTCCATCTACAGCCGGCACGGGAATGCCGTAGGCAATGGAGGCAATGGCCCCCGCTGTATAACTCCCTATCCCCTTTAACGAGATAAGAAGGGAAAAGTTTTCAGGAAGTTTGCCATTATATTTTTCTACCATCTCCTGGGCTGCCAGCTGCATGTTGCGGACGCGGCTGTAATAGCCAAGGCCTTCCCACAGCTTGAGAAGCTTCTCCTGGGGACAGGCTGCCAGGGCTGGTATGTCAGGAAGCTCCCGGATAAATCGTTCAAAATAGGGCTTTACAGCTTCCACACGGGTCTGCTGGAGCATGATCTCGGACACCCAGGTGTAATAAGCGTTATGCTGATCACGCCAGGGCAGAATCCGCTTGTTCTCATCGTACCACCCAAGAAGAGGCTGTATAAACTCATCTGTCATTTTATTTCCTCCAAATTACTGCCATAGAATGGCACTAATCTCTTTCCAAACGGACAGGCACAGGGTCCTGGATCTCCATGCGGTCCGGTTCTACCAGACAGTCGTAAGCAAGAATGTGCACGCCTGCTTTCTGCGCCTTTTGTAAGGTTTCCCCGAATTCACGGTGGGTATCCCAGTTAGGCTCGAACCTTGTGACTCCTTTCATCTGGATTACCAGAAGAAGATATGCCTCGTAGCCGTCTTCCATGCAGCGAATCAGCTCTTCTACATGCTTCACGCCTCTTGCGGTAGGCGCATCTGGGAAACGCGCTACGTTATCAGCTTCCAGAGTTACTCCCTTCACTTCGATGAAAGCCTTTCTTCTGTCCGAGCAGGCGTAAAGGTCAAACCTGGAATTGCCGTAGGTTTTCTCAGGCGTCACCTGAACCTCTTCCGTGAAAAGATGACCTGCCTTTACCCATTCCAGCGCTGCTTTATTGGGAATCTGGGAATCCATGTTGATCAGGCGTCCGCTTTTATTGACGCAGACCAGATCGTAAGCTGTCTTTCTCGCCGGGTTGCCGCTCTTTTCCAAAAAGACCTGCGCCCCTGGGACCAGAAGCTCTTTACATCTGCCTGTGTTCTTTACATGAACCGTCTCGATCTGCCCGCCAATCTCCACATGGGCAATAAACCGATTGGGACGGTCAAGAAAACGGCCTTCTGTAATATTTTCGTATTTCATGATTCACCTCGCGTTACTGTCTGACATGTAATCTGATCCTGCCAAAAACTGACCAACAGGTCAAAAACAGTAACTGACTTTCTTATCATAACATAAAATCCGCAAAAAGCCAGCTAAAAATTATCTAAATAAAAACATTGCATTTTTTAAACTTCCTATATAAAATGAAATCAGTGTAAAAACACCAGAAAGGACTAAAGACCTCTAATGGACAGTATTATTTTTGACGTTGACGGTACTATATGGAATTCCACAGATGTTGTGGCGCAGGCCTGGAATGAAGTTTTGGAGAAAGAAAAGATTGACATCCGGGTGACGGCGGATCAGCTGAAGGGGCTTTTCGGAAGACTGCTTCCGGATATTGCGAAAGCGATTCTTCCCGATCAGACAGAGGCTGAGCAGCTTCGAATCATTGACCTTTGCTGCCATGCAGAGCATGAACTTTTGAGAGAAAAAGGGGCGCCGGTTTATGAAGGGCTTGAAGATACCCTGAGGGAACTGAGTAAGCGCTATCCACTTTTTGTGGTCAGCAACTGCCAGGCTGGATATATTGAGCTTGTATTTGAAAAAACAGGGTTTGGAAAGTATTTCACAGGACATCTCTGCCCGGGGGATACAGGCGAGGCTAAGGCTGCCAATATCCAGACAATTGCGAAAAAATATGAGCTGAAGGCACCTGTCTATGTGGGTGATACCTTCGGGGATTACCAGGCCTGTCAGGAGGCGGAAGTGCCATTTGTATTTGCCTCTTATGGCTTTGGGCAGGTGGATACACCGGATTATGTGATTGAGAAGCCGATGGATCTGCTGACATTATTCTGATTTTTCCAGAATAATGTCAGCTTGCAATTTTTTTGCCAAAGGATACTTCTAACAAAGTTTCCATTTTCATCACTACTTTTTGAAAAAAGTATTTCTGGCTGAAGTACTCTTTCGTTGCTTTCCACTATCTATCATGACTATGGACAACTGTACTTTCTACAAAAGAACAAGCGCCTGCATCCAACTTTTCCCGAGATGCAGGCGCTTTTACGTTTTATTTCTTACATTTCTTACGAATCAGAACTACCATAGCGATGAAGATGACAATTACCAGTACCAGGTAAATAATATCATACACATAGCTCTTGATCAGCATATCCAGTCCGGTGAGAACTCCGAAAATGAGTAATGTCACACCGGAAATCAGCTGAATCTTTTTCTCGTCGTAAAGTCTCTTACGCTCGGCGGCATTTCCGCCTTTCATCAGAATATCTCCATGACCGGTAAGAAGCATTACTCCCATTACAAGAGCTGCTACAGTCAGGATCAAATCAAAGGAATCCATATTCATAGTAACTTATTCTCCACTTCTTTTGTTATCAATTAGTAAAAGCAAACAATCGGCACATTGGTATCAATAATGCTGTATAAGGTTGCTGCTGCATCCAGCGGCATGTTGATACATCCGTGGGAGCCTGCATAGGTGTAGCGGTCTCCTCCGAAGTAAGCCTGCCAGGTAGCATCGTGGAAGCCGATTCCTCCATTGAACGGCATCCAGTAGGTAACCGAAGTCTCATATTCATAAGTGCCGTCCGGCTTCTTCGCACCGCGGAGCACATCCGGGCTCTTCTTGTAATACAGGGTGAAAATTCCCGGAGGGGTTGCTCTGTCATCGTAACGGATATCACCGGAAACAATGTCAGAATCAAAAATGATGCTGCCACCCTGGTAATAATACATGTGCTGGCTGCTCAGATCCACCTCAATATAAGTGCTTCCAATATCATTGTAGCCGTAGGCATTGGCTCTCATGGAATAAACAGGCTCACGGGTAGTCTGTGTTCCAGTACGGATTTCTTCCGTCAGCTGTGCAGCCTCTGCGTCCTGGTCAATCTTCCAGCCGTATGCAGAACCATATACAGAAACGGTTCTGCCGCTTGTGGTATTGAAAGAACGGGTAGTTCCTACCGTATTGTGCTCGCTTGCCAGCTGTGCCACGAAGTCCTTCACATGCTGGGTAAAGGATGCGTCATCCTGTACCAGCTGTCCCTTCTCGTCAAACTGCAGCCAGTTCTTCAGTGTGCTTCCGTCAAGGGTCACCGTCTGATCACCAAAAGTGTAGGTGATGCTCGCCTTGGTGTAGTTGTTATAAGCATCTCTTGTTGCCTGAAGCGTGGAATCCTCACTGGTCACGGCTGCCACTGCATACACATCCGGCGTGCTGCCAAGATCAATGCTGGTCTGGCTGCCGGAAATGGCTGCATCTAATGCCTTATAGGCTTCCTTCACCTTCAGCTTGCTTCCCTCAGTCTCCGGAACAATGGTAAATTCATCCCCATTCATTGCCACATAGGCATTCTCCGGCTCCACCTGATTCTCCGGCTGGGCACAGTTCAGGGCTTTCACCTCATTCTGGAGAAGAGTCTTATCAAAGGTTACATTCTCCTGTGTGTTGTAGCTTCTTGTCTCCATAAAGCCGCGCACCCACTCATAAGGCTTCTGCTGCTTCAGAAGGTTCAGTACCTCACCGTCAGACATGTACTGGTAGCCAATTTGGCTTCCGCTGATAGTCTGAGGATCCTGATTTCTGGAAGTTACCTCAATGGAATAAGCCTCCACTGTGCTGGCAATTGCCTGCTCCACCTCATAGGCAGTCTTGTTGGAACAGTCGATCCCATTGATATAGGTTCCTTCGAAAAAGCGGTCCGCATAATAATAGGTCACTGCACCATATGCACAGCCTGCTGTCACTGCAAGAATGGCCGCAATAATTCCGGTCACCTTCAGGCCTTTATGCTTCTTTTTCTGGATGGGAACGATTTTCTCGTCCAGCTCTTCTTCAGAAATAGGAACATAGGCAATCTTGGTGGGTCTAGCGGAACGAGATGCGGGGCGGGCGCTCTGTTTCTGAGTACTTTCTTTCTTCTCCCTGCGGCTTCTCTTCCGACCGGACCTTGTGGAAAATTCTTCTACCTGAAGCTCACGCTCCTGTGGGACATCTGATTCATCATCATAGGAATCATCTTCCTCATCAAACTCTTCAGACTCCTCCTCGTCATCGTCCGCTTCAGACTCCTCCTCAAATTCATCTGAATACTCCGAATCGTATTCCTCTTCCTCCGGATATTCTTCCTCGTAATCCTCTTCTGCGGAGTCCTCCTGATCATCGGCCTCATCTGTGTCATCCCAGGAATCGAAATCCCCATCCTCAGATGACTGCGTATCCTCTTCATCAAAAAAATCTGCCCCATGGAACTCATCATCCAGATCCACTTCCAGGTCTGCCATGGCGGCATCTATTTTATCTTCGAAACCTCCCGGGCCTCTCTGAGTACGCTTTTCGTCCTTACTCATGTATAAATTTCTCCTCTAAAAAAACACCGTTGTAACAAAGTCCCGCCGCTTCACAGCGAAACCTTATTCTATTATAACATATATTTTCCAAATTGCATCTTAAAATGTATATTTCCTCTGTCTTTTACACAAACTTTTGCAACGTAAAAGAAATATTCTTCCCCAAAGACAGAAAAAATGTGCCAGATGGAAAAATGTTACAAAATTCCATCTGACACATCTATCTTATTATATTCTGTATGTATGCCTGTAATCCTTATTTTTCCTGTGTTTCCAGATTTACAGGCACGATTCGCGCTCTGTACCCGGCAGCACACTGTAATGAAACGTCTAACCTTACAGGCACAGTTTTTTCTTCATATCCTTCATCACATAGAAGTAAAGAACAATCAGAAGCACGGTGGCAACCACCCATGCAAACGGACTTGCCATGCACGCCATGGTGTAGCTCTTTTTATTCGCTGCAATAACAGCCATCACGCCTCTTCCTACAAGCTCAGCCACACCGGAAAGCATAGGCAGAAGGCCGTAGCCCATTCCCTGGAAGCCGTTGCGGTAGCAGTTTACCACATACAGCGGAACCAGGAACATTCCCACGCACCGGAGGTAGGTATCCACCATAGGAATGACCACATCTGCATTATCTGAAATAAACAGATAAGAGAAGTATTTGCCTGCGAAGAAAAGAATGAAGCCTGCAATTACCGCATACGCGCATCCGATCACATCTGTTGCACGGAAGCCCTGGCGCACACGGTCCAGCTTTCTGGCTCCGATGTTCTGGGCATTGTATGTAGAAATAGTAGTTCCAATAGCGACAAAAGCCTGGGTGAAAATATTCTCGATCTTATTTCCTGCGGTAAAGGCTGCAACCGCGTAAGAACCAAGAATATTCAGGGAGCTCTGTACCATCATGGTTCCAATGGCTGTAATGGAATACTGAAGGCCCATTGGGATTCCCACGCTGATCTGCTTCGCGGCAATGTCTTTGTTAAAATGCCAGTCTTCTCTTTTCATGCGAAGCTCCGGAACAGCTTTCCAGATGTAGACCAGGCAGAGAAGTCCGGACACTCCCTGGGAAATAACCGTTGCCCATGCAGCTCCCGGCGCACCCCAGTGGAAAAAGATAATGAACACAAGGTCCAATACAATATTAAGGCCTGCTGCCAAAATCAGGAAATACAGCGGTGTCTTGCTGTTGCCAAGAGCCCTGAGGACACTGGACACCAGGTTGTAGAGCACCTGGGTAAAAATTCCGGCACAGATGATCATAATGTAGCCATATGCCCCGTCAAAAATATCCTCCGGTGTATGCATGAAAACCAGCAGTCTGTGCATTCCCAGCATGCTGACCGCCGTCATGATCACCGCGATCACGGCGGAAAGAATGGCTGCATTGCCAACTGTCTTCCGCATCTCATCCATTCTTCCTGCCCCAAATTTCTGGGAGGTAAGTACGGTAAATCCTGTGGTCAGTCCCATCAGAAAACCAATGATCAGAAAGGTGATGGTACCTGTGGCTCCTACCGCCGCCAATCCCTTGGTACCTACAAACTTTCCTACTATAACCGCATCAGCCATACTGTAAAGCTGCTGAAATACATTACCGATAAAAACAGGAATGGTGAAATTCAGCAACATTTTCATGGGCTTTCCCACAGTCATATCTGTCTGCATTTTAAGTTTTCCTCCATAAGAAAAAATATCGTTTGAGAGCGATTATAGGCGAAATCCCACTTACTTTCAAGCCCCTATTTTAAGAAATTTAAAAATTTTTCCAGGATGCTTTTTGAGGACAAAAAGGTGCAGCCCCTATAGGAAGCTGCACCCTGTTTTCACACAATATTCCATAACTGTCCAGCATCTGGACAGCTGCTGCAATTTTATTTATTTCTCAACAAGAAGAGACTTGCCTGTCATCTCTGTCGGCTGCTCCATGCCCATAAGCTGGATCAGGGTCGGGATGATGTCTGCAAGGCATCCGTTCTCACGAAGTGTGTATTTCGGATCTGCGTTTACAAGAATGAATGGAACCGGGTTGGTGGTATGAGCAGTGTATGGCTCGCCTGTCTCATAGTCAACCAGCTGCTCTGCATTACCGTGGTCAGCACAGATGAACATCTGTCCGTCAACCTCTTTGAGAGCCTCAACAGACTTGCCTACGCACTCATCAACAGCCTCAACAGCCTTGATTGCTGCTGCCTCAACACCAGTATGTCCAACCATATCCGGGTTCGCGAAGTTGATGATGATCACGTCGTATTTCTCAGATTTAATTGCTGCTACAAGCTTCTCACAAACCTCTGGAGCGCTCATCTCAGGCTGAAGGTCATAGGTCGGAACCTTCGGGGACTTCACAAGGATTCTGTCCTCTCCCTTGTTCGGCTCCTCAACGCCGCCGTTGAAGAAGAAGGTTACGTGCGCATATTTCTCAGTCTCAGCGATACGTGCCTGAGTCATGTTGTGAGCTGCAAGGTACTCGCCGAATGTGTTGTGAAGCTGAACCTTGTGGAATGCTACCAGCTTATTGCCGATGGTATCGTCATAATCTGTGAAGCATACATATGTGAGGTCCAGTCTCTTCTCTCTTGCAAAGCCTGTGAAAGCATCGTCGCAGAAAGCTCTGGTGATCTCACGTGCACGGTCAGGACGGAAGTTGAAGAATACAACAGAGTCCTTATCAGAAACAACAGCTACCGGCTTGCCGTCCTTCTCGATTACAGTCGGAAGAACGAACTCGTCTGTCTTGCCGTCATCATAGGAAGCCTGTACAGCCTCAGCTGCATCTGTTCCCTTAACGCCCTCGCCCTTGGTAAGTGCGTTGTAAGCAAGCTCAACACGATCCCAGCGGTTGTCACGGTCCATTGCATAGTAACGTCCGGAAACAACACCAATCTCACCTACGCCAAGCTCATCCATCTTTGCCTGAAGCTGCTGGATATATCCTTTTCCGGATGCCGGAGGTGTGTCACGGCCGTCAAGGAAGCAGTGTACGTAAACTTTCTTAAGTCCTTCATTCTTCGCCATCTGAAGAAGTCCGAAAAGATGGGTGATGTGGCTGTGAACACCTCCATCAGAAAGAAGTCCCATAAAATGAATTGCAGAATCATTTTCTTTGGCATTCTTCATTGCTGTAAGAAGTGCCTCATTCTTAAAGAAATCACCGTCCTGGATCTCTTTGGTGATTCTGGTAAGCTCCTGGTATACGATACGGCCTGCGCCCATGTTCATATGTCCTACCTCAGAGTTACCCATCTGGCCCTCTGGAAGACCTACAGCCAGTCCGCTTGCGTTACCTTTTACAAAAGGATACTCAGCCATCAGCTTGTCCATGACAGGGGTATTTGCTTCATAAACAGCGTTAGCGTCATGTCTGTCATTCAGGCCGTATCCATCAAGAATCATTAAAACCGTTGGTTTCTTGCTCATAATGTTCTCCTTTATGCGATTAAAAATTTCCCGGCTGCTGATCCCCTGGGAAACAGCAGCTTTTCTTTTGTTTGTTACTCCTTATATATAGTATCAAAAATCTGGAATTTTTCAATCACAATTTTTCAAAATTTTATTTTCCGTAAACGCGGATTGTCTTGGAAATACGCTTTACAGAGGATTTATTGGAAAGTTCCTGGACTGCGGTCTTGAAATCGCCTTCCCGCACCTTGGCTGTGATCACAACAACCTCTGCAAGATGGTCGTCCTGGCTCTGGCTGTCGCGCTGGATGATCTGGGCAATGCTTACGTGATATTTGGCAAAAACCTCTGTCATCTCAGCAAGCACACCGCAGCGGTCCTCCACATGGAGGCGAAGGAAATAACGGTTGTAAGTATCTTCCATTCTTTTTACAGGAAGCTGTTTATAGCAGGTACATCCAATGCGTCCGCAGCAATTTGCCACTATATTTCTTACAATGTCGAAAATATCGCCCACTACAGCACTGGCTGTGGGAAGCTCACCAGCACCTCTGCCGAAGAACATAGCGTCCTCTACCGCGTCACCGTGAACAAAAACTGCATTATAGGAATCATTTACCGTTGCAAGCGGATGGTCGTTTGGAATCAGCATCGGGCAAACGTAAGCCTCTACCCCGGTGTCTGTGTTGCGTGCAACGCCAAGAAGCTTGATAGCACAGCCCATTTCTTTGGCATAGCGGATATCCTTGGCGGAAATCTTGGTGATTCCTTCAATATAAACGTCATCAAATACCACTCTGGAATTAAAAGCTACGCTGGCAAGAATGGCCACCTTACGACCTGCATCCAATCCGTCAATATCTGCTGTCGGATCTGCCTCTGCATATCCAAGCTTGGTGGCAAGTGCCAGGGCATCCTTAAATTCCATGTTGTCCTGGGACATTTTGGTGAGAATGAAGTTGGTGGTTCCGTTTACAATTCCCATAACCTCACTCATATGATTGCCTGCAAGACACTGCTTCAGAGGACGGATAATGGGGATTCCGCCTGCCACAGCTGCCTCAAAAAGCAGATCCACATGGGAAGCTTTAGCTGCGTCCAGAAGCTCTTTTCCATGGACTGCGATCAGATCCTTGTTGGCCGTTACCACATGCTTGCCTGCATGAAGAGCGTCCAGGATATAAGTACGTGCGGGCTCAATTCCGCCGATCAACTCAATCACAATATCAATAGAAGGATCCTGCTTGATCTCTTCCCAGCTGTTTGTAAGCATTGCAGGATCGTCTACCTTCGCAGCTGCCTTTTCCAGATTTCGAACCAGGATCTTACGGATCTTGACCTTGCAGCCGATCTTGGTTGTCATCTCCTCTTCCTGGCCTTTCAGAACCTTGTAAACTCCGGTTCCAACTGTTCCAAGCCCCAAAAGGGCCGCGTTTATCACTTTTTCTTCCATGGGGAACTCCCTTCTTTATATAGGATTCTGTAATCATTAAACGTCAGCGTGAAAAAGACAGTTGTCTTTCGTACATTAACATTTCACTGTGTGATTCCTATACTATGGCAGAATGTGGAATTTGTCAAGATGGGGATTCGGAGAAAAAACAGAAGTAACGATGTGTTTTCCGGTTATTGCTTCTCTTCCAGCTCCTCCAGCTGCCTCTTCAGCTTCCTGATATAGTGAAATCCGGCACATAGGGTTACGGAAATGGCTATGGACAAAATGGCTGCCAGGATCACATACGCAGTTGTTCCAGCTCCGGCTACCATACAGTAAAACAGGCATCCTGCCAGAAGTCCTGCAAACACCACTTCAATTCCCGTCTCCAATACTTTCTTCAATGCTTCTCCCTCCCTTTTAGGGTCTTTATAACGACCCTATGATATTTTTAATTTTACCCCGATAATAGACATATATCAAGTACAAATTGTTCATAAATAGGAGTAGATCCTGGCTGCAGATTCGGGCTTGTTCGCTGCCTGACTGCTGCTTTGAACAATCGCAGTTATGGGGTTTGATCATGATAAAATATGACAGGTTGTGGAAAACCATGGAAGAACGTCATATTTCCCAGTATGACCTTTATACGTATTACGAGGTGAGTAAAAGTCTGCTGCATAAGTTCCGCAAGAATGAGAACATTGAGATTTTTACCCTTGACCGTATCTGCACCATTCTGGAATGCAACATTGAGGATATTGTGGAGCATGTGCCGGATGAGCAGTACACGCAATATGTAAAAATGCGGAGGAAAGCGGCGGCTGCCGATCACAGCCGGGCTTCTAGGCAAAAAGAGTACGGGGAGACGCCTTCCGAAAAATAAAATATTCGAGAACATAACGCCGATCATCCAAAAATGTGTATGATTTTTATATACACAGATATTTGTTATTGTATTCTTTTGTAGAACAGTTTGTACTTTTCTTTTTACGTTGTTATATAAAAACACCGCCAGAAATTTCCCGGTTCTATCCGGTCATTTCTCTGACGGTGTTTTGTATTTCGTATGCTTATTCTACTTCTTCCGGTTCCATGCTGAGCTTGTGCTCAACTTCCGGTCCAATGTCGTATTTCTGTCTGTATTCCTTGAAATAGCTGTAGTATTCAAGGCTGTCAGTGGGATAAATCTTGGAGTTATGGATGTGAATATCTGTCGTTTCATCATCACTCTTCATAAGCGCGGTCATGGCACTTGCACAATGGGACGCAATACGGCCGAAGCTGTTCAGGATATCACTGAATACAGTTCCCTCTTCCAGACCGCATTTGCCCTGGCTGAGACGCTCTGCATGGCGCATTTTCAGCTCATCGCAAAGTCTGGTGATTACCACGCCAAGGGGCGCAACGCGCTGTGCGGCTTCCTTGTCATCATTCATGAAAGCAGTGCAGGTGATATTGATTTCCTCACGGACTGCGTCCATAACTACATTCAGCTCATCCCATGCAGTCTGAGAGAAGGTAGTGTGGTTATCATGCATTTCATTAGACATATGCGCGATATAGGAAGCATGGTCTCCGATTCGCTCAAAGTCATTGATGGTATGCAGATAAAGGGAGGTCTGACGAGTCTGGGCTGTGTTCATCTCACGCTTGGTAAGCTGAATCAGGTATTCCCCAAGACGGCTCTCATATTTGTCGATCAGGTCTTCTTTCCGCTGTACCTTATCGTATTTATCCTGCTGGTAATCGTTCAGAAGGTTCATGGCTCTGTTCACATTCTTCCGAAGCTTCTTCGCCATGCCGTTCATTGCACGATGGCACTGGCCAATAGCAAGTGCAGGATAGTTAAGCAGACGCTCTTCCAGAAGATCGAAGTCTGCCTCGTCTTCCAGCTCCTCTGCACTGTCCTTTACCAGGTAGCATACAAGCTGCTCGATCTTCGGTATGAATGGGAACAGTACAACGACAGTTGCCACACGGAATACCGTATTCAGAAGGGCAATGGATACAGGCGACATGATCATATCCATAAATCCAAAGTGAACGATGGCATTCGCTGTGTAGAAAATAATGGACCACAGGATCAGGCCAAACAGGTCGTTCAGCAGATATACAAGGGCAGTTCTTTTACCATTCTTGTTGGCTCCAACTGCGGAGATCAGTACTGGACAGGCAGCTCCAACGCCGATACCAAGAACGATCGGAAATGCACTTGCAAAGGTAAGGATTCCGGTTACGGAAAGTGCCTGGAGCACACCGACGGTAGCGGATGCACTCTGGAGCACTGCGGTAAACGCAATACCTACCAGGATACCTGCAATGGGGTTGGAAAACATTGTCAGCATATCGATAAATACAGGACTCTCACGCAGCGGCGCAACAGCTCCACTCATCATCTGCATTCCATTCATCAAAATGGCAAAGCCCAGCATAATATTTCCGATATTTCTGTGTACGGATCTCTTACAGAATGTACGAAGAATAATACCGATCACAGCTACGACTGCTGAGATAGTAGCTGTGGAAAGGATGCTTGCAATTCCACCGGAGCCCTGGATGTAGGACAGACACAAAATCCATCCTGTGATACTGGTTCCGATATTTGCGCCCATGATAATACCAATTGCCTGTTTCAGCTTCATCATACCGGAGTTTACAAAACCGATAACCATAACCGTTGTGGCAGATGAAGACTGGATCACACTTGTAACACCGGTTCCAAGTGCAACACCCTTCAGCGGGGTATTTGTCATCTTGTAAAGGAAAGCTTCCAGCTTATTGCCGGCAACGGATTTCAGTCCGTCTCCCATCAATGACATTCCAAATAAGAAAAACGATACTCCGCATAGCAAAGATAAAACCATTGAAAAAATTGCCATGTTTTACTCCTCTGTTGTCGCTTCCCTCTCTGCTCCTTCGCATGAGTGCGACCTTTCTTCTCAAGTATTTTGTTTTCTATTAACGTGGATTTTTCTCAATTTTTACGTATCCTTAACTATTATGCCATAATCATAAGCTGATTACAATATTGGATTGATCTTAAAGCGTAATTTTTTATGCCTGGAAAAAATGTATTTTGGGTAAAATTAGCTAAAAGTTCCTTACTGCATCAAAACAAAAACGCCATAAAACGCTCCCGGCAAAACCGGAATAGCGAATTATGGCGTCTTCAACGCTTGGACACTTGTAAGATATAGATATCTTACTATTATTTAAAGAGATACGAATCTAGGTTATTTGTTGTAGTTTACGATGTCGCCGAACTCAGCTTTGAGGGAAGCACCGCCAACAAGACCGCCGTCGATATCTGCCTGAGCAAATAATTCCGGAGCAGTTTTAGCGTTTACAGATCCGCCGTACTGGATGCGGATTGCAGCTGCTGTAGCCTCATCGTAGATTTCAGCGATGCAAGCACGGATTCCTGCGCAAACTTCCTGAGCCTGCTCAGTTGTAGCTGTTTTACCGGTTCCGATAGCCCAGATTGGCTCGTAAGCGATAACGGCTGTTTTAGCCTGATCAGCTGTAACATTCTGGAAACCAACTTTAACCTGCTGACGGATGAAGTCCATAGTTACACCCTGCTCTCTCTGAGCAAGAGTCTCACCACAGCACATGATCGGAGTGATGCCGTGCTCGAATGCTTTAAGCATTTTCTTGTTTACGGTCTCACTTGTCTCAGCGAAGTACTCTCTTCTCTCGGAATGTCCGAGAACTACATATTTAACACCAGCATCTGTGAGCATGTTCGGGGAAATCTCGCCTGTGAAAGCACCTTTCTCCTCGAAGTACATGTTCTCAGCACCAACCTGGATGTTGGATCCTTTTGCAGCCTCAACAACTGGAAGGATATCGATAGCCGGTACGCAGAATACTACGTCAACGTCTTCGTTTGCTACTAATGGTTTTAAGGTTTCTACTAATTTAACTGCCTCACTTGGAGTCATGTTCATTTTCCAGTTTCCGGCAATAATTTTCTTTCTAGACATTATTATATAATCTCCTTTATTTTTCGGAATCACCATGTCCACTAAATTCAAGCTTCACCTTCGGTTCGCTTTCATTAAGTGGTCAGGTGGGCTTTCATACTAAATTCGGTCTGCGCCTGTGGCTTGCCCTCATTAAGTATTCAATGCCTATTTATCATTAGCTGCTGCTACACCCGGAAGCTCTTTTCCTTCCAGGAACTCAAGGGATGCACCGCCACCTGTGGAGATGTGGGTCATCTTGTCGCCATAGCCAAGGATGTTAACTGCTGCTGCAGAATCACCGCCGCCGATGATGGTTGTAGCGTCTGTATCAGCAAGTGCCTTAGCAACAGCCTCTGTACCATGAGCAAAGTTCGGCATCTCGAAGCAGCCCATCGGTCCGTTCCAAACAACAGTCTTCGCATCTTTTACAGCGTCAGAGAAAATCTTCTCTGTCTCTGGTCCGATGTCCATTCCTTCCCATCCGTCCGGAATCTCACCACGTTTTACAACCTGGATGTTGCAGTCGTTGGAGAAGTCATCACCGATTCTGTTATCTACAGGAAGAAGAAGCTTAACGCCTTTATCTTCTGCTTTCTTCATCATGTCTAATGCATACTGAAGATAATCATCCTCGCAGAGGGATTTTCCGATATGTCCGCCAAGTGCTTTGGAGAATGTATAGGACATTCCGCCGCCGATGATCAGAGTGTCAACCTTGTCAAGAAGGTTGTTGATAACAGAGATCTTGCTGGAAACCTTAGCTCCGCCAAGGATAGCAACGAATGGTCTCTCAGGGTTGTTTACAGCATTTCCGAGGAAATCGATTTCTTTCTGCATCAGATATCCAACAACAGCTGTATCTACATATTTGGTAACGCCAACGTTAGAGCAGTGTGCTCTGTGAGCGGTACCGAATGCGTCGTTTACAAATACGTCGCAAAGAGAAGCAAGTTCCTTGCTGAACTCATCACCGTTCTTAGTCTCTTCTGCACGGTAACGTGTATTCTCAAGAAGAATAACATCTCCGTCTTTCATCTCTGCTACTGCAGCTTTTGCGTTTGGTCCTACAACTTCCGGATCAGCAGCAAATTTAACTTCCTGTCCGAGAAGCTCACTGAGACGTTTTGCAACAGGTGCAAGAGATAACTCAGGCTTCGGCTCTCCCTTCGGTTTTCCAAGGTGTGAGCAAAGGATAATCTTTCCACCATCTGCGATCAGCTTCTTGATTGTAGGAAGAGCTGCTACCAGACGGTTCTCATCTGTAATTTTGCCGTCCTGCAGAGGTACATTAAAGTCGCATCTTACGAGGACTTTTTTGCCTTTTACGTTGATGTCATCAACAGATTTTTTATTCAGCATCTTGTTATGCCTCCTTATTATAAATTAACTTTATACAGACAAAAGGGTCCGGTCCTATTCAGACCGGACCCTTCTCTGAGTCTTATTCATATACTGCAGAACCGCGTAGGCAGCCTGTCAGCATCCGAACCCTACTCGTCTTCTGATTAAGCGTTCAGAAGTTTGCCAAAGTGTTTGATTGTACGAACCATCTGGCTTGTGTAGGAGTTCTCATTGTCATACCAGGAAACAACCTGAACCTCTGTTGTGCCATTCTCAAGTGGAAGAACCATTGTCTGAGTAGCATCGAACAGGGAACCAAATCTCATACCAACGATATCGCTGGAAACAATCTCGTCCTCGTTGTATCCGAAGGACTCGTTGGAAGCTGCTTTCATAGCTGCGTTGATCTGCTCTTTTGTAACATTTCCTTCAACAACTGCTGTAAGGATTGTTGTAGAACCTGTTGGGGTTGGAACACGCTGTGCGGAACCGATAAGTTTTCCGTTCAGTTCTGGGATAACAAGACCGATTGCTTTAGCAGCACCTGTGCTGTTCGGAACGATGTTAACTGCAGCTGCACGGGATCTTCTCAGATCGCCTTTTCTCTGCGGTCCGTCAAGTGTCATCTGATCGCCTGTGTAAGCGTGGATTGTGCACATGATACCGGATTTGATTGCAGCAAGGTCATTAAGAGCTTTAGCCATTGGAGCTAAGCAGTTTGTTGTACAGGAAGCTGCGGAAATGATGTGATCCTCTTTTGTAAGAGTCTCATGGTTTACATTGTAAACGATTGTCTTAAGGTCGTTTCCAGCCGGAGCGGAAATGATAACGTGTTTAGCACCTGCATCGATATGAGCCTGAGCTTTGTCTTTGGATGTATAGAATCCAGTACACTCAAGAACTACGTCTACACCGATCTCTCCCCATGGAAGCTCAGCAGCGTTAGCTTTTGCATAAATTTTGATTTCTTTTCCGTCAACTGTGATGGAATCCTCGCCAGCTACAACTGTATCTGCAAGAGCGTATCTTCCCTGAGTTGAGTCATATTTTAATAAATGAGCGAGCATTTTAGGAGATGTTAAGTCGTTGATAGCAACGATCTCAAATCCTTCTGCACCAAACATCTGACGGAATGCAAGACGTCCAATACGTCCAAAACCATTAATTGCAACTTTTACTGCCATGATAAATTCCTCCTATGAATTAAATGGTAAAAATTATGTGAATGCTTCAATCTTTGTGAAAGAAACATCAACCTATAGCGTATTGTACCTAATTCTGAACAAAAATTCAAGTCCATTTTCAAAAAAATAACAGGCAAATTGCCACAAATATCCCCTAATATGGTATACTCCTTTTAAATGGTCCGGCAGTGTCCCTTTTATGACACTGGGGCCTCTTTTATCCGCACTTTTTTTCCTTTTTTCATACAGAAAGGGAGCCTATTTTTTACAAATTCAAGGAGGACATCATGAACATACAGCAAAAATCTCCGTCGATTTTGTGGGACTGCCACATGCACTCATCATTTTCCGCTGATTCTGACACTCCCACTGAGGATATGATACGCAGATCCATCGCACTTGGTCTTGAAGGGATCTGTTTCACCGAGCATCTGGACCCGGACTATCCCCCCACTCCCGATGACCTGGAATTCTCCCTTGATCTTCCGGCTTACTATAAGCGGCTTATGGAGCTAAAGGAAGCTTATAAGGATCAGATCAGCATCCGTTTTGGAATTGAGATCGGCCTGCAGCTTCATCTTGGCGAATATTTTCACAATCTTTTGAGGAAATATCCTTTTGATTTCGTGATCGGTTCCTCCCATCTGGTTCACGGCGCAGATCCCTATTACCCGGAATTTTTCCAGGGCAGGGAGGAAGAACAGGCTTACAGGGAATATTTCGAATCCATTCCGGAAAATCTTTCTGCTTTTGATGAGGTGGATACTTACGGGCATCTGGATTACATTGTCCGTTACGGTCCGAACCAGAACCGTTTCTATTCTTATGAGAAATACCAGGATATTTTGGAAGCGATCCTGAAAAAGCTGATTGAGAAAAATGTGGGACTTGAGGTGAATACCGGAGGCTACCACTATGGCCTTGGAGAACCGAATCCCTGCACTGCCATTATCCGCCGATATAAAGAGCTGGGTGGTGAAATCATCACCATCGGTGCTGACGCCCATGCACCGGAGAAAATTGGGTATGACTTTGACAGGGCTGCGCAGGTGCTGAAAGAATGCGGGTTTGAATATTATACGGTTTTTAAAGAGAGGAAACCGGAATTTATCAGGCTGTGAATGCTTTCTGCAAAATGTTTGATGTTTGCCACAGAATGCGTATGAAAAAAGAAGCCGCACCCCGCGACTTCTTTTTTTACATATTCGTAATCCAGGCTATTGCCCAGAACTTATTCTTAGCTGTCATCCGGGACTTTTATAGTAATTATTTCTGCACTTTTTCCAGAAACAGTGCAATAAACCCTTTCTTTTCCCGCTCATGTGCCTTGTCATACAGAGAGCGGCACCATTCGGTGATAACTTCGATCACGACCGGGGAGAAAGTCATCAGTATGAATACCAGGATGATCATTCCGAATTCCAGGGAGCCAAGTGCCAGCAGGTTCTGCACGCATACGGCTGCAAAGAAGAAAATAAACTGCATGCCGTAGATAATAATCTTGCGGTATCGGCTAAGGGGCGCATACACGGTCTTAAGGGCTGCCATGTAGTTCCAGCCGGTTACCAGGAAACATGCGGTGCTAAGCATGACGTTGCTGTGGTACACATTCTGGCAGACCAGCATGATGGTGAATACACAGC
This sequence comes from Blautia segnis, assembly GCF_014287535.1. Taxonomy (NCBI): domain Bacteria; kingdom Bacillati; phylum Bacillota; class Clostridia; order Lachnospirales; family Lachnospiraceae; genus Blautia; species Blautia segnis. The sequence goes on from NZ_JACOOT010000035.1 coordinate 39,190, forward strand.
CTGTGATGGTCACTGCTGCAGGGAATGCATTCATAAATACGTAGCGCAGGAAGCCGCTTTCAATCTTGTTGAAGTTGTTTTCCTGAGCCAGAAGGAAGGTGGGAATTCCCACTGCACAGGCACTGATCAGGGACATCTGGATAGGCTCAAAGGGATAGCTCTCGCCCCAGAAAATAGTGATCAGGCAAAGCAGTGCGGAAAAAATAGTCTTGATCAGGAACATGGATGCCGCAGTACGGATGTTGTTGACAACGCGGCGGCCCTGGTTCACGATCTCCGGCATAGCCGCAAAGTTGGAATCCATCAGCACCACGTTGGCAATGTTCTTGGCAGCGTCGCTTCCCTCTGCCATAACCACACTGCAGTCCGCTTCCTTCAGTGCCAGAACATCGTTGACGCCATCGCCTGTCATGGCAACGGTATGCTTCTGTTTCTGAAGGGCGAGCACCATTTCCTTCTTCTGCTGCGGAGTCACACGACCGAATACAGAACACTCTGCAACGGCACGCTCCATATCCTCCGGTGTGGTAATGGTTGTGGCATCAATATAGCGGTCTGCATTTTCCAGACCGGCTTTTTTCGCAATGGCGGAAACGGTCACAGGATCATCACCGGAAATTACTTTCAAGTCCACGCCCTGGTCTTTGAAAAATGCAAGCGTCTCAGGAGCATTGTCTCGGATAATATCGGTGATCATAAACAGCGCTACCGGCTTCAGGCCAGCAGGCAGCTCATTCTCCTGATTCAGGTTCGGGCTGTGGGCCAGTACCAGAACACGCAGGCCTTCTTTTCCATATGCAGCGCACTGGCGGATCAGGTCTTCGTTTCCTTCCGGGAAAAGGAACTGGGCAGCGCCCATCAGGTAAGTTCCCTTTTCTTTGAAAGCTACACCGCTGTATTTACGGTCAGATGAGAACGGGATGCAGTGGTCTACGGTCATGTCCGTTCTTCTGGAGAAACGCTTGTGGAGGGCATCTGCGGTGGCATTCTTGTCCTTCAGCACAGACATCATGTTCGCCATGACGCGCTCGATCTCGTTCATGGTCATCTCTGGCTGGGGAGTCTCCACTGCCTGCAAAGCGGTTCCAGACTGAGGAGCCTCTTCCGATGTAATTCCTGCTTCCGCAGCTGCCAGTTCTGGCTGACATCCAGCATCAGGCTTCCCCTCTGCATCCGATATATTTGCCTCATTAAACGCCCCGGCTGCATCCGCATTTCTCTGTGCCGCAGCTTTCCTCTCCATCCCTTCCACATAAGGCTGCACTTGCTCCACACACATGGTTCCTGCGGTGATCGTACCCGTCTTATCCAGGCAAAGGGTATCCACTCTTGCCAGAGTTTCAATACAATATAATTCCTGCACCAGGGTGTTCTTCCGGGTCAGGGCAAGAGCTCCCAGGGTCAAAGCCACACTGGTAAGCAGCACCAGTCCCTCCGGGATCATTCCCAAAACCGCTGCCACCATATTTACAACAGCGTCCCGGATTCCATTCCCGGCAACATAATACTGCTTGTAAAACAGCAGAAGTCCCATAGGAACAATGATCACACTGATGGTCTTCAGAATAGCATTCAAGGAATTACGCAGTTCCGAATTGTGACGCTTGAATTCCTTGGCTTCGCTGGTGATCTGGGAGGCGTAATTGTCCTTGCCAACATGGATTACCTGGCAGCATGCCTCTCCGGATGTGACAAAGCTTCCGGAAAAAAGCTCGTCTCCTTCAATCTTCTGAAGATTGTCGGATTCTCCTGTCAGAAGGGATTCGTTGACCTCAATGCTTCCTTCCAGCACCTTGGCATCCGCCGGCACCTGGTCACCTGTCTTCAGAAACAGGATGTCATCCAATACCAGCTTTTCTGTGGAGATGGTCCACTTCTTCCCTTCACGCAGTACCACAGCCTTGCTCTCTGTGAGAATCGCAAGCTTGTCCAGGGTCTTCTTGGCACGGACCTCCTGGATGATTCCGATCACGGTATTGATCACAATAATGCCCATGAACATGGAATTCTTATAGGATCCTACCAGCAGAACCATTACCATAAGTGCAAGATTCAGAAAGTTGAAAAATGTAAGTACATTCTCCCTTACGATCTGCTTGTAGCTTCTGGTATTGGGATTCTCGTTGGCATTGACTTTTCCTTCTTCGATTCTTTGTTGTACCTGTTCGTTTGTAAGTCCTGTCATCGTTACTTCCTTCATTCTTGTATTTTCTTCAAGGATTTCCAGGAAATTCCATATGGAATTTCCTGTATGCCGGATGCCTTCCCGGTATACAAAATTAGGGCAGATGATAACATCCGCCCTGATGAATTCTCTTTACGGGTCTGCCTCATCTTTACCACTCATTTATCTGTAACGAAATAAATCTGCTTATGGATTCGGTTTCCTGTAAAAATATTCTTTTTATCGATGACGACAAGCAACAGCTGCTATTCGCGCTGTTTCCAACCGCAATTAATACTCTTCTGCCTCGTCCTCTTCACCTTCGTGAATGTCAGACTTCGGTTTCTTCAGACCCTCGATCTCAATGTGGTGCTTCTGTGCATAGTCCCACAGTGCAGCATGTACAGCCTCTTCTGCAAGAAGGGAGCAGTGTACCTTTACTGGCGGAAGTCCGTCAAGAGCTTCCATAACTGCCTTGTTGGTAAGCTTCATAGCTTCCTCGATGGTTTTGCCTTTGACCATCTCAGTAGCCATGCTGCTGGTTGCTACTGCAGCACCGCAGCCGAAGGTTTTGAATTTGCAGTCTCTGATAATATGTGTCTCATCATCGATATCAAGGAAAATTCTCATAATATCGCCGCATTTGGCATTTCCTACTGTACCGACACCGCTTGCATTCTCTATTTCTCCAACATTACGTGGATGCTGGAAATGATCCATTACTTTCTCACTATACATCTTTTTTTCCTCCTGGCAAGTGTTTTAATCAATTTTTCTGTTTTTTAATAAAATCTTCATATAATGGAGACATTGCTCTTAAGCCGCTTACGATTTCTTTCAGCTTATCTACTACGAAATCAGCGTCTTCCATGGTGGTCTCTTCGCTTAATGTCATACGCAGGGAACCATGTGCGATCTCGTGAGGCAGTCCGATTGCCAGAAGTACATGGGACGGATCCAGGGAACCTGATGTACAGGCGGAACCGCTGGATGCACAGACGCCATAGTTGTCAAGCATAAGCAGCATGGACTCTCCTTCGATGAACTGGAAGCTTACGTTTACGTTGTTTGGAAGACGTTTGGTAGGATGACCGTTTAATTTCACATATGGAATCTCTTTCATGATTCTGTCGATGAAATGATCTCTTACCTGGATCTCTTTAGCGGTACGCTCTTCCATAGTGCGGATGGCACGCTCTGCAGCTGCACCGTAGCCTACGATTCCCGGAACGTTCTCTGTACCTGCGCGGCGCTTTCTCTCCTGTGCTCCGCCGTGTACGAAGGAACGGATCTTAACGCCCTTGCGAATGTAAAGGAAGCCGATTCCTTTCGGTCCGTTCAGCTTATGTCCGCTGGAGCTGAGCATGTCGATGCCTAACTCATCTACATTGATCGGCACCTGTCCAAAAGCCTGCACGGCATCTGTGTGGAAAAGGATTCCGTGCTCTTTGGCGATGGCTCCGATTTCCTTGATCGGCTGGATGGAACCGATCTCGTTGTTTGCAAACATAACGGAGATCAGGATGGTCTCAGGTGTGATGGCTTTCTCAAGCTCATCCAGCTTCACAATACCGTTCTCATCTACATCCACGTATGTGATCTTGGCTCCGCGCTCTTTCTCCAGATACTCGCAGGTATGAAGGATTGCATGATGCTCGATCTTGGTGGTGATGATGTGATTTCCTTTGGATTTATATGCTTCAAAAGTGGCTTTCAGTGCCCAGTTGTCAGCCTCTGAACCGCCAGCTGTGAAATAAATTTCTTCTCTCTTAGCTCCAAGTGCGTCTGCGATCTGGCCTCTTGCCTTGGTAACGCCTTCCTTGCTCTTGGATGCGAAATCATAAATGCTGGATGGATTTCCATACATTTCAGTAAAATAAGGAAGCATTGCTTCTACAACTTCCGGAGCGGTCTTGGTGGTAGCCGCATTATCCAGATAAATCATTTTTCCCATTTTTCTTCCTCCTGGTTTATTGGTATCAATTCGATATGAAAGAACCCCGGAAAAGGGCTTTTTTCATCTATCTCCTTAGGTACTTTTTTATTTCCTAGTAATTCGCTTGGATTTCTAGTCCACTTTACCAGATAATAACAGTTCTGTCAAGGCACATTTGGGCATAGATTATCTAAAAAGATAGTGGTCTGATCATCATGTCTGATAAGCTTTTTTTCAGGGGAACCCTGATCCTTACCTTTACTGGCCTTGCCAGCCGGATCATGGGTTTCTTCTATAGAATATTCCTTTCTCATACTATTGGTGCACAGGGAGTTGGAATTTACCAGCTTACCCTTCCCGTTCACGGGATCATCCTGGCTGCAGCGGGAATGGGAATCCAGGCTGCCATTTCCAGGCTGTGCGCCTCCTTTACTGCCCTTGAAAAAGAAAAAGAATCGCGAAATACACTGCTTCTTGGAATGTTTCTTTCCGGGGCTGTTTCCCTTCTTTTGTCGGCAGGGGTGTACCTGAATGCGGATTTTATTGCGGGGGAGCTTTTGAAGGAAGCAAGAACTGCTTCTTTGCTTCGCATTCTCTCTTTTAGTTTTCCCCTGAGTGCCCTGCATTCATGCGTCAACAGCTTTTATTATGCCAGAAAAAAAACCGGACTTCCAGCCTTTATCCAGCTTTTGGAGCAGACTTCCCGGATTGGCAGCACCTATATGATCTACCTGGTACTTCTGTCTGGTGGAAAAGAAATCACTCCCATGATTGCAGCTGGCGGTGCGCTTTTTAGCGAGATTGCGGCAACTGCTGCCTGCTTTTTAGCACTGGGCGTGGATTTTTCCCGGGAAAATTATCATCCTCTTTCGGGATTATGGAGGCAGCCCAGAAATCCTGGCTCTGTTCTTTCTTCTTTAAAGGAAATTGGAGAGATTGCGGTGCCTCATTCTGCAAACAGGCTGCTGCTTACGGTGCTTTCCGGCATTGAAATGGTTCTCATTCCCCAACAGCTGCTTCTGGCGGGAATGACGCAGACAAATGCGCTGGCTGTGTACGGGATTTTCACGGGAATGGCTCTGCCTTTGATTCTGTTTCCCGCTACTATCACCAATTCCGCTTCTGTAATGCTGATGCCTTCTGTGGCAGGACTTCAGGCACTTGGCTATGAAAAAAGGATTCGCTATGTGATCTGGCGCACACTTGGAACCTGTTTTTTCTTCGGGGCTTTCTGCACTTTGTTTTTCTTTCTTTTTGGAAAGCCGCTTGGAATTTTTCTGTTTCACAGTGAGACTGCGGGAGTGTACATAAAAACGCTGGCGTTTATCTGCCCGTTTCTTTATACCAACACCACCCTGGAAAGCATTATGAACGGGCTTGGCAGACCAGATGCCTGTCTTTTCCACAATGTTGCGGGAGTGTGCATCCGCATTGGCTTTGTGATCCTTTCCGTTCCCAGCATGGGGATCCGTGGATATTTTTATGGAATGCTGATTTCCCAGCTAATTCTTACCCTGCTTCATTTTATTTATCTAAACAGAATGAAGTTATCGGACTGATTTTCACGAAATTTGCCTATCGACATTTTTCGGTTCATAGTCTATAATATTGAAACGAAAGCAAATTTTGCCGATAAAAGGAGAAAATACCATGGGATTTGAATTCATCAAAAAGCTTCCGACACCCGACGAGATCCGCAACCAATATCCCATTGATGCAAAGATCAAGGCACTGAAAGAGAAACGTGATCAGGAGATTCGTGACGTATTCACTGGAAAATCCGATAAATTTCTTGCAATCATCGGTCCCTGCTCTGCAGATAATGAAGATGCTGTATGCGATTATCTGCTGAGACTTCGCAAAGTTCAGGACAAGATCGCGGATAAAGTTTTAATCATTCCACGAGTTTATACGAATAAACCGCGTACTACCGGAGAGGGCTATAAGGGTATGGTTCATCAGCCAGACCCGGAGAAAAAGCCGAATATGCTTGCCGGACTTGTTGCCATCCGTAAGATGCACATCCGCGCTATTGAGGAGAGCGAGTTTACCTGCGCAGATGAGATGCTTTATCCGGAGAACTGGCGCTACCTTTCCGACCTTCTTTCCTACGTAGCAGTTGGTGCACGTTCTGTTGAGGACCAGCAGCACCGTCTGACTGTCAGCGGTATGGACGTTCCGGCAGGAATGAAGAACCCTACCAGTGGAGATTACAGCGTTATGCTGAACTCTGTTGTGGCAGCTCAGGGAAGCCATACTTTCATCTACAGAGGATGGGAAGTTGAAACTACAGGTAATGAGCTTACACATACCATTCTTCGCGGTGCGGTAAATAAGCACGGAGAGGCCATTCCGAACTATCATTACGAAGACCTTCGCCTTCTTTTTGAGAAATATTCTGCTAAGAATCTCAAGAACATGGCTACTATCGTAGATACCAACCACTCCAACTCCAACAAGCAGTATGAGCAGCAGATCCGTATTGCCAAGGAAGTGCTTCACAGCCGTCAGGTTGATTCTGATGTACATGGTCTGGTTAAGGGGCTTATGATCGAGAGCTACATCGAGCCAGGCAACCAGAAGATCGGCCCGAACCATGTATATGGCAAATCTATTACAGATGCATGCCTTGGATGGGATGAGTCTGAGAAGCTGCTGTATACTATTGCTGAGATGTGCTGATAAAGGTGTATCTGGCAGAGTGATTTCTGTTTGTTCTATCTGATTAGAGAAAAATCTCCTGGATTCTGATTTTGAGAATCCAGGAGATTTTTTTATGGGGTTTCATTTTTGGGCGTGACTTCCTTAAAACTGCCCAGAATACTTTCCCGGACAGTCTTTTCGCTCTTATTCTATATCCTAGAGCGTGTTTGAAAAATCATTCCCGCAAAGTGGGGCGTACATCTTGCAGAAAGCCTTTTTCAAACATGCTCTAGTGTCTCGGATGTGCTTTCATGTACACATCTCTCATCCTGTTAATGTTCATGCTGAGGTAAACCTGTGTGGTGGAAATATTGGAGTGGCCAAGCATTTCCTGGACGCTTCTGATGTCCGCACCGTTCTGGAGCATATGTACGGCGAAGGAATGCCGCAGGGTGTGGGGTGTAATGTCTCTGTGGATTCCAGCTTCTTCTGCATAGCCCTTAAGCATTTTCCAGAAACCCTGGCGGCTCATGGCCTTGCCGGAGCAGTTGGTAAATAAAGCATTCTCGTTGTCATCCTTCACAAATACATCCCGTCCCTTGTCCAGGTACAGATCAAGGGCTTCCTTGCTCACATTGCCGACGGGGATAATGCGCTCTTTATTTTCCTGACATACTACATAGCCCATCTGAAGATTCACATCGCTCACTTCCAGATGGATCAGTTCGCTGACGCGCATGCCTGTGGCATAAAGAAGCTCCAGCATTGCCTTGTCACGAATGCCTTTTGGCGTAGTCAGGTCTGGCTGCTTCAGGAGATTGTCTACCTCCTGGATGCTGAGAATCTCAGGAAGCTTCTTCTCCACCTTGGGAGATTTCAGATTGTCTGCAGGGTTCTCATCGATTCTTCGCAGGGCGAACATATGCTGGAAAAACGCACGCATGGAAGCAACGCTTCTGGAAATAGTGGAGGACGCGAAATTTTCTTTCTCCATATAATCCATATATCCCATAAGGTCAAATTCCCGCACCTCTTCCACAGCAGCAATGCCCTTCTTCTGCAGGTACGCTGCCATCTTAGTCAGGTCACGCTGATAGGAAACCTCCGTATTCTGGGATGTCTTCTTCGTATTATGTAAATAATCAATAAATTCGCGTATTTCCTGTTCCATACTGTTTACTTCCTGTCTCTTCTGTTCTGAATTTCGCTTCATAAATCCAAATAAATGATAAATACAGCCTCAGTTCTCCGACTGCCCGCTCCATCATTATTCATCGCATTTTATGCGTATTCTTTTTTCACGCTCTAAGATATGGGCTAGTCACCCACAATAATTTAAAATGTACCTGTATTATACTTTGTAATTGACATAAAATCAAACCTTTTTTTCGCGCCGAAACCGCTTAAAATTGGGCTTTTTTCAGTTATTTTACAAAATAATGTTAATCTTATGGTAACCAGCACTATATCTTGTTGTTTTTTCTCGAATTTTGTCTAAAAAAAATTTATAAATCCAAGGATTTGCCGCAAAATCCAGGGATTTATGCACCATTCCAGAAGGATTCCAAGCCCGAATATGGCTGTCCACAGAAGGGAATTCAAAAAATAGCTGCTTACTTTTCCCGGAAAAATCCCATGATTGCGCCAGATTGCCCTGGATTCTTTGTAAACCATCCCGTAGACTTTCATCCACACGGGAATATAGATGAGATACTGGGGAAGCAAAAGCCCCGCTGCCACGGCTCCACCTGCCAATCCAAACTGCAGGATAGACATGACAAATACCATTCCAAGGCCAAGCCCCGTAAAAATCATGGACAGCACTGCAAGGGGCACCCCAAACACTGTAAATCCGCACAGCAGTGTAAGGAGAAACATCCCGCCCCGCATCCCAATGATCTGGTACAGATATTCTTTTCCATATGCGGCAGTCCGTCCATAGGTGCCAAGCAGATAAACCGCGGAAAAAGCCTGCTGCTTCCAGGTAAACCGGTAAACAAGATTGGGAATTATCATTCCTGCCAGAAATCCAAAGAGCAGCAGGGCCATTCCCGGAAAAGTGGTTTTCGTTTTGATGCAAAGTAATTTTTCCATAGCTTCACCCTGTACCATTCTACGCCGACTTTGTTTTAATTATGAAAAAAGTCAGCTGTTCCACGCCTATGCTGTTTCCACAGCTGCCGTACAGAATTTTCATAATAAAAAACCGCCTCCGCATTTCTCATATTTCATGAAAAATGCGGAAGCGGTCTCTTTGCTTTTTAATGTAAATTAACTCCGATTATTTGGCATAATCAACGGCTCTGCTCTCGCGGATCACATTGACCTTGATCTGGCCCGGATACTCAAGCTCAGCCTCAATCTGCTTCGCTATGTCTCTTGCGAGAAGTACCATCTCAGAATCGTTCACATGCTCAGGAACTACCATCACACGGATTTCTCTACCAGCCTGGATCGCAAAGGATTTCTCTACACCCTTGAACTGGTTTGTAATGTCCTCAAGCTGTTTCAGTCTGTTGGTATAAGTCTCCAGTGTCTCTCTTCTGGCACCTGGACGCGCTGCGGAAATCGCATCTGCAGCCTGTACGATGCAGGCGATAAGGCTCTCCGGCTCCACATCACCATGATGTGCTGCTACTGCATTAATAACAAGCGGGGTTTCCTTATACTTCTTGCAAAGGTTTACACCAATTTCAATGTGAGATCCTTCAACCTCATGATCAATAGACTTACCAATATCATGAAGCAAGCCTGCACGTTTCGCCATACGTACGTCTACGCCAATCTCTCCTGCAAGCAAGCCGGAAAGCTGCGCAACCTCGATGGAGTGCTTCAATGCATTCTGTCCATAGCTTGAACGGAATTTCATACGGCCAAGGAGTTTCAGAAGTTCTGGATGAATACCGTGAACACCAACATCCATAGCTGCATTCTCACCATCCTCACGGATCTGGTTTTCAACTTCCTTCTGCGCTTTCTCAACCATTTCTTCGATTCTGGCAGGATGGATACGTCCATCTACGATCAGCTTCTCAAGAGCTACTCGTGCCACCTCACGTCTGATAGGATCAAAGGATGAGAGGACAACTGCTTCAGGAGTATCGTCAATAATAAGATCTACACCTGTCAAAGTCTCCATGGTACGAATATTACGTCCCTCACGGCCGATAATACGTCCCTTCATCTCATCGCTTGGAAGCTGTACTACGGAAATAGTAGTTTCGGCAACGTGGTCTACCGCACATTTCTGAATGGCATTTACCACATACTCTTTGGCTTTTTTTCCTGCTTCTTCCTTCGCCTGATTCTCAAGTTCTTTGTAAAGCTTGGCAACATCAACCTTTACATCGTCTTCTACAGATCTGAGCAATTCTTCTTTTGCCTGTTCGGAGGTTAAACCGGAAACACGTTCCAGTTCCTGTACTCCTTTCAGCTCAAGCTCGTCTACTCTTCTTTCTTTCTTTTGCAATTCAGCAAATCTCGCTGTACACTCTGCTTCGCGCTTCTCAACTGCCTCAGCCTTCTTATCGACGGTTTCTTCCTTCGCTAAGACACGCTTCTCATATTTCTGCAGTTCGTTTCTACGTTCCTTGGTTTCCTTCTCCAGTTCATTTTTAGTGCGGAGAGATTCTTCCTTTACTTCCAATAAAGTTTCACGTTTCTTTGTTTCGGCCGCCTTTAAAGCTTCATCAATGATGCCTCTGGCCTTTTCTTCAGCTGACCCAATCGTTTCTGCGTCTTTCTTAACCTTATTATCCACAGAAACTTTACTAGTAATAGGAACCGCAATCAGTAGAGTGGCTACTACAGCGACAACTGCAACAATAATTGTTGTCACAGGAGCACCTCCTCAATATTTAGTTTTCATTGTGCAATCACAACAATACAAGTTTATCTTTTTTTTAGAATTATGTCAAGTTTTTCTACAGAAAAATGAAATTTATATTTCGTCAAGTTTCATCACAGCTCAAAAAGCCTATAAATCAAGGGTTTTCGCGGTTTGGATAAAAATTAATCTGTCGTCTATTTTCGTCTTTTTTCTTTCAAATGTCATAAAATTTGTCATAATTTTTGTCATAAAAAAGCCACCGCCCAATAAAAGGAAAGTGGCCTTGATTTTCAGATAATATTTTCTGCTTTTTTCATTTCATTCTGAATACGCTCATAGTCCGCATGATTGTAAATATCCATTGTCGTTGCAATGTCAGAATGTCCCATAATAACCTGTAACGCTTTTGGATCAATCCCAGCTTCGGCAAGACGTGTACAGGCTGTGTGTCTCAATATATGAGCTGTTATGTGCGGCAATAAAATAGGCTCCCTACATTCTCCTTCTGCTATCACACACTCTCGTTTATTATAGGTATTCACTATATTGATAAGTGGATGATCCAAACTCTGCGGCGTAAACTGCTTTCCCACAGAATTAATAAAAACAAAATTTCTTTTCCCCTCCAGGGACTTTTCCTTTGAACGTCTGCCAAGAATAAAATCAAGCTCCCTTTGCTTTATCAGGCTTTTTCGCGCCGTTTCTGTCAGTGGAATATCACGTTTGCTTGTCTCTGTTTTCAGTGGATGGATATAATACTTTTGACCTTCGCCCAGATTCTTATATATTAACTGCTGCCTTACATGTATCACACTCCCCTTTAAGTCAACATCTTCCCAACGCAGCCCACAAATTTCTCCAATACGCAGTCCTGTGGATAGTGCAAATACAATGACAGGATAATATCAAAGATTAATAAAGATTGTGCAATACAAACTAGACGAAATAAAACATTTTTCAAGAAATGAATATATATTGGGATGGGGAACGCCAGATGATATGATTTTACAGATTCCTAAAATTGCAGAAAAATATAATTACTCACTATCTTATAATTTCATGAAATGTTTTGTAAAATGGCTAAATACTAAAAATTAATTATTTAAATATCAATTATATTATTTTTATCTTTTTATTTCATTTTGTTCTAACCCATGCTATACTAACTATGTTGTCCACCCGATACCCGACAACGGGAGGAGGTGTAGTCCATATGGAAATCATCATTTCTTTTCTTGTCTCCTGTACGGCTGGTGTAGTTTGCCACTACATCATCAAATGGCTAGATGGCGACGAGTAAGGGCAACACTAACCTAGTAGTTTCTTGTCTACTATAAATAAACAAGAAGAAGCCCCCAGTATTCGCGGTACTGAGGGCTTCACTCTTTTTGTCCACATGGACTCATCATTTCTTTTGCCTAATGGCATTATAGCATATGCAAATCTTGAAATCAATATACCAACTTGCTTGAAATCCAAGAAAATTTCCGCTGTTTGTCATAAAAATGTCATAAAACTATATTTATTTGGTTTCTTTCATGTCTGGAAACGCTGTAAAATCAAGGCTTTCCAGTCCTTTCCATAGAAATATAACACTTTTCTACAGAAAAAGAGAATTTAAATTTCGTCAAGTTTCATCACATTCCCAAGAGCCCATAAAAATAAAAGATTTAAAACTCTCATTCTGACAAAAAGGAATTTCTCTCACAAGTAATGTGCATCTCATCCAGTACGTGGGAGATGTCTCCGTAGGAAAAGCCTCTGCGGAGCAAAAAGCCTTGAAGCCTTCGCATGGCTTTCTCATCCAATGCGGAGTCTGGCTGGCATTTCTTCTGGACAGTGGCGCGAAGGACGGCCAGCTCGTCGGGCTGTTCCACTTCGGCAGCTGCCTCCCAGGCTGCAAGGGCTGTGGCACGGTCAACTCCTTTACCAGAGAGCTCCTGGAGGATCTTCTGGCGGCTCTTGGTGCCCATCCGAAAGGAAATGTAGTTCTCGGCATACCGCAGGTCATTGAGATAGCCGTAGGAGCGCACATATTCCATGGCATCCTCTGTAGCTTCTGCTGAAAAGCCTGCCTGACGCAGCCGGTCAGACAGGCCTTTCTCTGTGCGGTCCATATGTTCTAAGAGAAGCATTGCCTTCCTTCTGGCATTCTTCTGCTCTTCAGATACAGACGCCATCATTTATTCCTCTTCTTCCTCAGGAGCATCAGCTGTCAATGCTGCTTCAGCAGTCTTCGTCTCCTGCTGTTCCTCTTCCTCACCTGGAAGCAGGTTATAATGAATGCGCACCTTGCGCTCGATCTCATCGCAGATCTCCGGGTGCTCCTTCAGGAACAGCTTGGCATTCTCACGGCCCTGGCCGATCTTATTGCCCTCGTAAGCGTACCATGCACCGCTCTTGTTCACAATGGAATTCTCAGCGGCAAGGTCAAGGATATCGCCTTCCTTAGAGATTCCAGTACCGAACATAATGTCAAATTCTGCCTGCTTAAATGGCGGAGCTACTTTATTCTTCACTACCTTGATTCTGGTGTGGTTACCAACCATCTCACCGCCCTGCTTCAGGGTCTCTACCCGGCGCACATCAAGACGCACGGAGGAGTAGAACTTCAGGGCACGTCCGCCGGTGGTGGTCTCCGGGTTACCGAACATAACGCCCACCTTCTCACGAAGCTGGTTGATAAAGATCACAACGCAGTTGGACTTGCTGATGATGGCAGTCAGCTTACGAAGTGCCTGGGACATCAGACGTGCCTGCAGGCCTACGTGGCTGTCTCCCATGTCTCCGTCGATCTCAGCCTTTGGAACCAGGGCTGCAACAGAGTCCACGATGATAATGTCAACAGCACCGGAACGCACCATGGTCTCTGCGATCTCAAGTGCCTGCTCGCCATTATCCGGCTGGGAAATATAAAGGTTGTCAATGTCTACGCCGATATTCTTGGCATATACAGGATCCAGGGCATGCTCCGCATCAATGAAGCCTGCGATTCCGCCGCGCTTCTGCACCTCAGCTACCATGTGAAGGGCAACTGTGGTCTTACCGCTGGACTCTGGTCCATAAATCTCTACAATACGTCCCTTGGGCACACCGCCTACGCCAAGAGCAATGTCAAGGCTTAAGGAACCTGTGGGAACGGTCTCTACCTGCATGTTGGCACTGGATTCTCCCAGCTTCATGACAGAGCCCTTGCCATACTGCTTCTCAATCTGTCCCAGCGCTGCTTCCAGGGCTTTTCTCTTCTCTTCATTTATCATGATCTCAATTCTCCTGTTCTTAATAATCAGTACAGTCCCAGATGCTGTAACCATTAAACGGACTGTATAAATATCTCTTTTTCAAAAATACGAACCTATGTTCGTTTCTTTCTGTAGTACATAGTATCTTAAATCCATTCTCTTGTCAAGCGTTTCCTTAAATTTCTGTCCGCTATTTTCCCCCTTGGTTACTGTTCACTCCGTGCCCAGTAACACGCTTCGCGATGCACAGAAATCATGCTTTGCATGATTTCGCGCCGCAATCCTCGGGTTTTCTGTGAACTTTGTTCACAAAAAACACCTCGCGGAATATTACCTATGAACAGTACCCCCCCCCTTGCGCCTGCCAGCTTCAGGCACTTGACCCCACTTCGCCATGTGCCTAAATCATGCACTGCTAAAATACGGACTTTACCGCCTGCCAAACACTTACGTAATTCAATTATCAATCTCTTCCCCTGTTGGAATCTTCCCGGAATTCGGGTGTGAACTTCTTATGTATGCCGGAATCTGTACACATTTTCCCAAATCATGTACCAGACTTCCTGTATTTCTGAAATGATTCTGCGCGGCCTGATTGCCGCCTTGCCTGTCAGTAACTCTACTATATAGCAAAGTATCCGGAATTACAAGAGTTTTTTCCTCCGTAATCCCGGATACATAACCGTTTGGTGAGCTTTCCTCATAAACGGATGCGTCATCTGTGATTCACATCACAACAGTTCCCTTTTTCAACCACGCTCCAGAACACTTCTCACATGATCTACTTCTTCCCTTGCAGCCTGCGCCGCCGGCACGTAATAGCCTCTTGCGCGAGCGATCTGGTAAATCTCCTCCTGGGACATCTCACACTGGTTTCTCATCTGCTTCAGAGTCTGTTTCAGCTGGGGATTCTCGGTCTGCGGGATCATTTCCCCGTAGCGGGTCAGCTCGCCGTTGATTCCCGCAAGGGTATCTGCTACCATTACTTTCTCATTCATGTGTGCCACCTCCTACTGTAAATACTGCATCAGCTGGTTTTTGCAGTCTGCCGCGGACTGGGCAGACTTCTGGAAAAACTGCTTTACCTGAGCGTCTGTCGCCTGTCTGGCATACTCATCCATTTTACAGTGGGTGGTGTCAAAGCCACCGATCAGGTGTCTTAAATTCTGCAGATCCAGTTCTGAAATCTCGTTCATATACTCCGCCTCCTGTTCATGATTTTCTCAATGCCCGGCAGGCAAGGTAAAACCAAAGCCATAAATTGCCCATATAAGTACAGTTCCTTCATGACCTTGTCCAAAACCCGTATAAACAAAATACAGGAGAAAATCCATTCTCCTGTATCCTGAGCCGGACACCTTACAAAAGGTAATATGTCCGATTTTTCATCTTATTATGTACCGAATCTGTTTCCAGAAATTTCATGCGGTACGGATCTTACTCTCCGATGAGCCAGTTGTACATCTCTTCGTACTGACGTGCGGAATTACCCCATGAGAAGTCTTTTGCCATTGCACGATCCACCATCTTATTCCATTCGCGCTTCTTATCATAGAAAATACGCTCTGCATAGCGGATTGTAGTAAGCATCTCATGTGCATTATAATTGCTGAAGGAAAAGCCGGTTCCGGTTCCCTCAAACTCATTATACGGCTCTACAGTATCCTTCAGACCGCCTGTCTCTCTGACGATTGGAAGTGTTCCGTAACGAAGGCTCATCAGCTGGCTTAAGCCGCATGGCTCAAACAGAGACGGCATCAGGAACGCATCGGAAGCTGCATAGATTCTGTGGGACATGCTCTCATCATAATAAATCTGTGCAGATACCTTGCCATGATACTTCCAGTCAAAGTGACGGAACATATTCTCATAACGCTCATCACCTGTACCAAGTGCCACGATCTGTACGGAATCCTGGCAAAGCTCATCCATAATATAGGCGATCAGGTCAAATCCCTTCTGGTCTGTCAGACGGGAAACGATACCGATCATCATGGCCTTCGGATCTTCCTCAAGGCCTAAATCCCTCTGAAGCTGGATCTTGTTCTTCACTTTCTCCTTGCGGAAGGTAGCTGCATTGTAGCATGCAGTCAGATTGCGGTCTGTCTCCGGGTTAAAATCTGTGTAGTCAATACCGTTTACAATACCTCTAAGGCTGTTGGAACGTGCGCGGAGCAGTCCGTCCAGTCCCTCGCCGTAGAACGGTGTCTTGATCTCATCTGCGTAGGTATTGCTTACAGTGGTAACCGCATCCGCAAATACGATACCGCCTTTGAGGAAATTGCCGTCCTTGTATGCCTCAAGCTTATCCGGTGTAAAGTAATAATCGGAAAGTCCGGTAATCTCCTTGATGGTCTTCACATCATACACGCCCTGGAATTTCAGATTGTGGATGGTCATAATGGTCTTGATTCCCCAGAAGAACTGATTCTGCTGGAAGCTGTCATGGAGGTAAACAGGAACAAGGCCTGTCTGCCAGTCATGGCAGTGGATAATATCAGGACGGAAGCCGATCACCGGAAGTACGGAGAGCACTGCCTTGGAGAAGAATGCGAATTTCTCCAGATCCCACGGAGCGCTGTCATACGGCTTCGGGCCGCTGAAATAATATTCATTATCTATAAAGTAGAACTGGATACCGTCATATTCCATCTGTAGAACACCTACATAGCAGTTCTTGTAGCCCAGATCCATGTAGAAGTGTGTGACATATTCCATTTTGTCCTTCCACTCCTGTTTCATGCAGGCATATTTCGGTAAAATTACGCGAATGTCAAAATAGCGTTTATCAAAGCATTTCGGCAGTGAGCCAGCAACGTCAGCTAATCCCCCGGTTTTAATAAAAGGCACTGCTTCTGATGTTGCAAAAAGAATTCTTTTCATTCAAAAAACCCTCCTTAGTAATAGCAAATAGCTTCTGATAGATTACATTATACCCTATTTTCCTCCTATTGGAAAGAACGATTTTTATATTCCAGCCGGATTTTATCCGCAATCAGGGCAATAAATTCAGAATTAGTAGGTTTTCCCTTCCCATTACTTACTGTGTAGCCAAATAACTGGTCAATGGTGTCCATTTTTCCCCGGCTCCAGGCTACCTCGATGGCGTGGCGGATGGCACGCTCCACACGGCTTGGGGTGGTCTGGTGACGCTTGGCTATGGTGGGATAGAGAATTTTGGTAATGGAGTTCAGCATTTCCATATCATTTACGGATAAAATAATGGCATCCCGCAGATACTGATAGCCTTTGATATGGGCGGGAACTCCGATCTCATGTATAATGTCCGTCACGTCCGTTTCCAGATTTCCGGGATTGTATGTACCTTCCTCTTCTCTTTTTCTGGGGCGGTTCACTTCCTTCATCCGGCGTTCTCCAGCCCGGCGGATGTGCTTGATCCGGTTCAGAAGCATTTTGTTGTCAAAGGGCTTCAGCATAAAATAGTCCGCCCCAAGATCAAAAGCATCCTCTGTGATCCGTTCCTGTCCCACAGCAGAAACTACGATAAAAGAGGGAACCTTTTTCAGATTGTCGTCATGACTTAACCGTTCCATTACAGAAAGCCCGTCCAGCTTGGGCATGATAATATCCAGAACAACCACGTCCGGCTGCTTTTCTTTTATAATATTACAGATTTCTTCTCCGTTATGTGCTTTTCCAACCAGCTTCAGATCCTCGTCCTGATCAATGATTCTGCTTAGTACTTCCACCATTTTCTCATTGTCGTCTGCGATTGCCACATTCAATTTTTCCATGAGGCTATTCTCCTCCTATTTCGAAAATCCTCCAACAGGCTTCTGTCGGAGATATATTGATGCCGGGGTAAAAAGTCACTTTCTACCAGTCCGGCATCCTATGATTGCTTGTACAAAACATCTGGGCCCTGTTTGCTCTTGCACATTTTTCAGAAAAATTTTCCTTTGCTGTAACAACGTCTATTATAGTGGAACAGCCATGGGGAAATCAAGCCGAAACTGCCGATTTTACTGGATTTTCGTTCGATTTGTTTCGAGGTTTTTTGCTCATTTTCCAGACAGAAAAAAGGCATTTTCCCAATTAAATTTTATAATGTGACAGCATTCCCCACAGTGTCTCATTTTAACCTTTGTTTGTCATTTTTCGCATTTTATGATTGAAAGAAATGGAATCCGTTCATAAAAATACAAGACTGAAATTATGATTTTCCCACATACTAAAAAAGAATCGAAGAAGCAGATATCAAGTTAAGGACAAAAAACCTTTTGACCCTAACTTCATTTGATCTGACAAACAAAAGAAAAGGATGTGACAGACATGAACCAGAAACGAAAATACAGACATTTTATCCTGTTTTGTCTGGTCCTGGATCTTCTTGCAGTGGTATTTCTCGGCTATCGTTATCTGGACCGGAAAATTCCGGATGAAATCCACATTGACAGAAATTCGGGACTAGATTTTTCCAGTCTTTCCGGGATCCCTTTTGTTTCTTTCGGGGATACCATTACGGTGTCGGGAGAAGGAAGCTATCAGCTGCCCTGCACGCTTTTGGGGAAAATACATTTTAAGGATATCAAAGTGACACCCACGGAGGCGGACAGCATTCTGGTCAGCGGGAGCAGCGTGGGAATTTACATGGAAACCTCGGGCGTGCTGGTGATCGACACCGGGGAAATTCTTTCCAGCGACGGACAGATTCAGGATCCTGCGAAAAATCTTCTGAAGCCTGGTGACTATATTGTTGCCCTGAACCAGCAGAAAATATCCTGCAAGCAGGACCTGATCGACGATCTGAAGGATCTGGACGGCAGCGCGGTTACGGTGAGTATCCGAAGGGAAAACAGCCTGGTTCCGGTGTCTCTCACGCCTGTGCAGGATTCTTCGGGCAAATACAAGCTCGGCATCTGGGTACGGGATGATACCCAGGGAATCGGAACTTTGACTTTTGTTACAGAGAATGGAAAATTCGGTGCACTGGGACATGGGATCAGTGATGTGGATACCGGGAATCTTCTTTCTATTAAGGGCGGAAAGCTTTACTGCGCGCAGATTCTCGGAGTGCAAAAAGGTGCCAAGGGAAAGCCCGGAGAGCTTTCTGGGCTGATACGGTATCGGAATGATAATGTGATCGGGACAATTAACTCTAATAGTGAGAATGGAATTTATGGAAATTTTACGGGGAATTTCGGCAGTGATTCCCAGCAGTCAATCGCTTTGAGAAAAATGAAAATCGGATACAAGCAGGAACTTCAAGTCGGTCCTGCCTCTATCCTGTGCAACGTAGGTGACGGCGTGAAGGAATATGACGCCAAAATCACCCGAATCGATATGAACCACGAGGACTCCAACAAAAGCTTCGTAATCCAGGTAACAGACCCTGAGCTTATCGACACCACCGGCGGCATCGTCCAGGGAATGTCCGGCAGCCCGGTGCTGCAAAACGGCAAGGTAGTGGGCGCCATCACACACGTTTTCGTTCAGGATGCGGCAAGCGGATATGGGATTTTTATTGAAAATATGCTGGACACATAAATGCTCAAAAAAACAGTAAAAGCCCGCCAGCCCGAAGTTTGTTTCGCACACTCCAGGCTGGCGGGCCTAATTTCATAGGAACCTTATTCCATTATCTTTTTACAGAATGGACATAAACCACTCCACGGTCTTCGGATCGTAATGGGAGAAGAACAGGCTCTCGCCGCCGTCCAGGATGGCTACCCAGACCGGGTTAACATCCCGCTGACAGACGAAGAAGCACATGTAACCTTTTATGTCATAAAAAGAGAAACCGACCGCTGCAAAAATTCTTCTGAAAAATAAGTAAAAAAATAGAGATACCTGCATTTTGCAAGTATCTCTGTCTGTTCCAATATGAAAAGAGTTCTGTATTTCTACAGACCTGCCTTGCACTCTCCTGCCAGCTTTTTCATCTCTCTTGCGTTCTCGAGGACGGCGTCGGTGATCTGGGCGCCGCCTAACAGGCGGGCCAGTTCGCGGATGGAGGACTCCTGGTCCAGGGTATGTATCTGGGTGGTGGTCTTGGTGCCTTCTACCTGCTTCTCGATTTCGAAATGGGAATCTGCCATGGCTGCGATCTGGGGCAGGTGGGTGATGCAGAGCACCTGATGGTGGTGGCCAATCACTGCCATTTTCTCGGATACCTTCTGGGCGGTGCGGCCGCTGATTCCGGTGTCGATCTCATCGAAGATCAGAGTCTCAATCTGGTCACGGTCGGCAAGGATTGCCTTCAACGCCAGCATGATTCTGGAAAGCTCACCGCCGGATACGATCTTGCCAAGAGGCTTCAAGGTCTCCCCAGGGTTGGTAGAAATCTCATACTGAATCTCATCGAAACCGTTGTCTGTGAAGCTGCTTCTTCTGGCAAAGGTGATGGCAAACTGCACATCCAGGAAATTCAAATCTTTCAGGCCCTGGATCACCTTTTCCTCCAACTGATGGCTGTATTCCCTTCGCACTTCAGAAAGACGGCCGCAGGCTGCTTCCAGCTTCTTCTCGGCCTTAACTAATTCCGCCTTGGCTGCCTCAAAAATTTCCTCATATTTCTGAAGCTTCGTCAGCTTCTCCTGCTGCTTTTTCTGGTATTCCTGGATTTCCTCGATCCGCTGTCCGTATTTTGCTTTTAGGCCATTGATCAGATCCAGACGGCGCTCTGTCTCATAAAAAACAGATTCGTCAAAAGTCATATCATCCATATAAGAGGACAGTTCCCTGTTAAAGTCGTTGAGAAGCCCGTCCACCTCGCTTAAAGTCTGGGAAAGGGATTCCAGCTGATCATCATACTCCGTCACTCTGGAAAGCTCACGAAGAGCCTCTCCCACAGCTTCTCCCGCTCCCTGACCGTCATACCCGGTAAGGGCGTGGGCACTCTGGAGGGAATCGATAATTCTCCGTCCATTGGAAAGCTTCCGGTACTGCTTCTCCAGTTCCTCATCTTCCCCCGGAACCAGGGCTGCTTTCTCGATCTCATTAATCTCAAATTCCAGAAAAGCCATCTCCCGGTTCTTCTGCTCCTCGTCCATATCAAGGGATTTCAACTCTGCCTGGCACTTCCGGTATTCCTGATAGGCTGCCTTCACCTTTTCTTTTTCCGGGAAAATCCTCTCACGGCCGTAGGCATCCAGAATCTCCAGCTGCTTCTCCTCGTAAAGAAGGGACTGGTGCTCATGCTGTCCGTGAATGTCAAGAAGACATGCCGCTGCAGCCTTCATCTGGCTTACCGTACTTGTCTCCCCATTTATCTTATTGATGCTCCTGCCGTCCATGATCTTCCGGGACATCAATACCTGTCCGTCCTCCGGGTAAATATCCAGTGCGGCAAGCGCCTCCTTTGCTTTCGTATTCTCCACCTGGAACAAAAGCTCCACCAGCGCATAGGGAGCATTTTCCCTGATCATGCTTCTGGATGTCTTTCCTCCCAGGATCAGCTGCATGGAACCAAGAAGAATGGACTTACCAGCACCGGTCTCACCAGTGAGGATATTAAGTCCAGGCCCGAATTCCACTTCAATTTCATCTATGAGTGCAAGGTTTTTTACGTGTAAATGTACTAACAAAGCTGACCTCCTTACGATTCGCTCATATTATGCTGCCAAAGCCAAACCCTCAAAAACAATCGGCGGCAGCTGTTTCAGATAATGCTTTTTTCAGACAACAATCGAGCAGGAAATTCCTGCCCGATTTATTTTTTGCGGAAACGTTCCAAACTCTTTTGGCCAAATCGTCCCTTTTTATCTTCTGTTCAAAATACCGCCAAGCTTCTCCATAACGCCTTCGGCCAGCTCGGTGCTTTTGCAGGCGCACATGATGGTGTCATCTCCTGCGATGCAGCCCAGGATTTCCGGCCACTTCAGGGCATCCAGGGCAGTGGCAACTCCCATTGCCATTCCGGTAACGGTCTTGATCACCACAAGATTCTGTCCCACATCAATGGAGACAATGGCATCGTTAAGCACCCTTGTGTACTGGTCTCCCAGTCCTGGCTGTGTGTCCTGCAGGATCGCATAACGGGATTTCCCGTCCTTTCCTGCAACCTTGGTCATTTTCAGGGCACGGATATCCCGTGAAACCGTTGCCTGTGTCACCTTAAAACCGGCTTCATTTAATCTGGCTGCAAGCTCTTCCTGTGTATCTATGTCATATTCCTGAATCAGTTCGATAATCTTTTCATGTCTTGCTAATTTCACGTCTCAACCTCCCTGCAGATATCCGTCCAATTCTCAGATGATCTGCAATTGTCTCAAAATGATATCCGTTCTGCCATATACCGCAAAGTGGGGCGTGCAGATTGCGGGAATGATTTTGGGGCACACTCTGATCAGCTGTCCCTCATCTTCTGGCGCAGCACCTCAACAAAACTCAGGTGATTCAGCTTCAGAATCCTGGTCTTCACCTCAGCCTTGCGGATCACGATCCTGTCTCCTGTGATCATGGGAATCTCGGAATCCCCATCAAAAGATGCCAGTCCTTTCTCGCAGTCATTGTGGCGTCCCTCGCCCATCTCCACTGTGATCACATCCTCCGCCGGAAAAACAATGCTTCTGGTGTTCAGGGTGTGGGGTGCAATGGGCGTCATAATGGTCATCTCCCCGCTTGGGGAAACAATGGGACCGCCTACAGAAAGGCTGTATCCTGTGGAGCCTGTAGGTGTGGAAATAATAATGCCGTCTGCGTTGTAGGAATTCAGATACTCAT
Source organism: Blautia segnis (assembly GCF_014287535.1). NCBI lineage: Bacteria > Bacillati > Bacillota > Clostridia > Lachnospirales > Lachnospiraceae > Blautia > Blautia segnis. Next base: position 61,689 of record NZ_JACOOT010000035.1, read on the forward strand.
CATTGACGAAGTTCTTGAACCTTACCACACGAAGAGAGCCTTCCCTGGAAATAACAATGTCATTTAAGGCAATGTCTTCCCCGATGGCTTCCCCATTCCGGTATACCGTACCAGACAGCATCATCCGCTCCTCCACCTCATAAATATCTGCGATCAGTTTATCCAGTGCCTGGTATACAGACTGCCGGTCCACCTCTGCCAGAAAGCCAAGATGGCCCAGGTTCACACCCAGAAGAGGAATCTGGCTGCGCTTCTCATCATGGGCTGCCTGAATATCCCTGGCGGCCTGCAGAAGAGTTCCGTCACCGCCAAGCACAATAATACACTGTGTTTCCTCCGGGATTTTCCTGGGGTCTGTATAGTGGAACGGACCTTCCTCCTGCCGTCCGGCAAGCTGCACTTCACAGTGTTCGCCCCGTTTTCCAAGGTAATCTACCACATGATCGGTAAATTCCAGATTATTATCTTTTTCACTGTTGGTTATAATATAAAAGTTATTCATAACTGGTTTTAGTTCGCTGCTCCCGGTTTGTCCAGTGCTCCGTGAGCCTGTGCGACCACATCCTCCACCTTCACAGTCAGGCTGTCCGGAACCTGGGTTCCTTCCGGTCTTTTCTTCAGATGAAGAAGGTATTCAATATTTCCCTCCGGTCCCTTGATCGGGGAAAAAGAAAGGTGACATGGCTCAAGGGCAATGCTCATGGCGTAATCCCTTACCTTCTCTATGACTTCCTCATGAACGGCAGGGTCGCGGACAACTCCTTTTTTGCCAACCTTTTCCCTGCCAGCCTCAAACTGTGGCTTGATCAGGCAGACGATCTCGCCGTCCTCGGTAAGCAGATTTCTCACAGGGAGCAGTACCTTGGTCAGGGAGATAAAGGAAACGTCGATGGAGGAAAAAGCAGGTCTTTCCTGAATGTCCTCCGGCACTACGTAACGGATGTTTGTTTTCTCCATGCAGATCACTCTTGGGTCATTGCGAAGCTTCCAGTCTAACTGTCCGTATCCCACATCAATAGAATACACCTTGACGCCGCCGTTCTGGAGCATGCAGTCTGTAAAGCCGCCGGTGGATGCACCAACGTCCATACAGACCTTGCCGGACAGGCTCACATCAAATTCGTTCATGGCCTTCTCAAGCTTCAGACCGCCGCGGCTGACATAGGGAAGGGTATTGCCCCTGACCTCTACCTTTACGGTATCTGCAAACATGGAGCCTGCTTTATCTTCTTTCTGGCCGTCCACATAAACCTGTCCGGCCATAATGTATGCTTTTGCTTTTTCTCTGGAAGGTGCAAGAGCGCGTTCCACAAGCATCATATCCAATCTTTTCTTCATTCTCTTATTCCTTCCGGTAATTCTTAATTCTTTCGGTAATGGCAAACGGACAAAGCCCAAGCTGCTTTCTCAGGCTGTCAACGCCGCCGTGGGCAACAAAACGATCCGGGATTGCCACTGGCAGCACATGGCAGTCTGGATGGTGTTCTTCCATATAGCTGCATACATGCTCCCCGAATCCGCCGTTTTGCACATTCTCCTCTACGGTTACGATCAGATCATGGTTCTTCGCCAGCTGATCCAAAAGCTCTGTGTCCATAGGCTTCACAAACCGCACGTTCACAAAGGTCGGATCACTGCCTGCGTTTCTGAGATTCTCGCAGACCTTCTGACAGACCTCCACCATGCTTCCAATGGCCAGAACCGCGATCTGGCTTCCATTTCTTAAAACCTCGCTTTTGCCAAGGCAGATGGGAGCCTGATGCTCCTTCATTCCCTGGTACGCATTTCCTCTTGGATAGCGGATTGCCACCGGGCCTTCGGCCTTCACTGCAAAATGCAGCATTTCCCTTAACTCCCAGTCGTTCTTTGGCGCCATGACCGTCATTCCCGGCATCATGCCAAGATAGGAAATATCAAAATTCCCCTGATGGGTCTCTCCATCAGCCCCTACCAGTCCCGCTCTGTCCACTGCGAAAATCACATGGAGCTTCTGCATGCACACATCATGAAGTATCTGATCTACAGCGCGCTGCAAAAAGGAGGAATAAATTGCCACAACCGGAACCACGCCCCCAAGGGCAAGTCCTGCGGCAAAGGAAACCGCATGCTCCTCCGCAATTCCCACATCAAAGAAACGGTCCGGATACCTCTGGGAAAACTTCTTAAGCCCGGTTCCTCCCGGCATGGCTGCTGTGATGGCAGCCAATTTCTTCTCTTCCTCTGCCTCCTGGCAAAGCGCCTCAGAAAACACATCTGTATATCCCGGACAGGACTTCTGCTCCGTAGGTCTGCCTGTCTTCACATCAAAAGGCCCGATTCCGTGGAACATATCCGGATTGCGTCTGGCCGGCTCATAGCCCCGGCCTTTTTCTGTAAGCACATGAACCACAACCGGTCCTTTCACACGCTTGGCTTCATTGAAAAGACGCATCATCTGGCGCATATTGTGCCCGTCTACAGGTCCTAAATAGGTAAGGCCCATATTCTCAAAAAGCATTCCCGGGATAAACAACTGCTTGATGCTGCTTTTGGTTCTTCGCACGGCATCCACCATGGCAGTTCCCACATGTGGAATCTTCTTCACAGCCTTGTTAACGCTCATTTTCATTCCGGTGTACGCCTCTGCGGTACGGATGGCGCTAAGATAGTGGGACATTCCGCCTACATTGGGGGAAATGGACATATTGTTATCATTCAGGATAATGATAAAGTTCGTCTCCAGCTCCGCTGCGTTATTAAGGGCTTCATATGCCATTCCGCCGGTAAGGGCTCCGTCTCCGATCACAGAAACCACATGGTATTTCTCACCCAGAATATCCCTGGCTCTCACATAGCCGAGGCCTGCGGAAATGGAATCTGAGCTGTGCCCTGCATCAAAGGAATCACAGCTGCTCTCTCCACGCTTTGGAAAACCGCTTAAGCCGCCTTCCTTGCGCAGAGTCTCAAATTCGTCCTTGCGGCCAGTGAGGATCTTGTGAGTGTAAGCCTGGTGCCCCACATCCCAGATCAGCTTGTCATCTGGAAAATCCAGTACATTATGCAGTGCCAGTGTAAGCTCTACCACGCCAAGATTGGATGCCAGATGTCCTCCTGTCCTGCTGACGGATTCAATCAAAAAGCTTCGTATTTCATCAGCCAGCTGCGGAAATTCCGCCAGAGGAATCTTGTGAATATCGTTGGGCTTTTTTATTTTCTCCAGAATCATTTGTATCCTTCTTTCACTTCCTGCGTCCCACCAGCTCCTTCACCAGGGTAAACAGGAATTCATTTTTCTTATTCAGCCCTTCCAGAAGCTTCACCGCTTCCTCTGACAGCTCTGCCACCTGCTGTGACGCCTTCTCGATTCCCATCAGGGTCACGTAAGTGGTCTTATGGTTCTTCTCATCGCTGTGGATAGGCTTTCCAAGCTCCTCGGCAGTGCTTGTCACATCCAGGATATCGTCCTGGATCTGAAATGCAAGTCCAATTCCGGAAGCTGCCTTTTCCACTACAGCCACTTCTTCTGCTGAAGCGCCGCCAAGAATGGCGCCTGCCATCATGGAGCCTTCGATCAGGGCAGAAGTTTTGTTCTCGTAAATATAGTTGATCATTTCACGGCTCATAGGCTTGCCGTCATTTTCCACGTCCACGCTCTGGCCGCCCAGCATTCCGTAAAGTCCGGTCTTGTGGGACATTACCTTCAGCGCCTTGATCACACGCGCTCTGGCCTTCTCGTCCTCAGCCAGATCAAAAGCGGTCAGCATCACCTCATAGGCATAGTTCAGAAGTGCCACGCCGCTTAAAACGCCCATTGCTTCCCCATAAACCTTGTGGGTGGTCAGACGCCCCCTGCGGTAATCGTCATTGTCAAGAGCAGGCAGGTCATCATGGACCAGGGAATGGGTGTGGATCATCTCCATAGCCGCCATAAAAGGATAAGCCAGCTTGTCCTCACCGCCAAACATTCTGCAGGTCTCCAGGATCAGCATAGGGCGAAGACGCTTGCCTCCTGCCAGTACACTGTAATTCATGGCCTGTGCCATAGTTTTGGCAAAGCCCTCCTCCCTAGGAAGATAGGACTTTAACACAGCTTCGATCTCTTCTGTTCTTTTCTTTAATTCATCTTGAAAATTCACCAAGGCTACCATCCTCATTCATCTGAAGCATTTTCTTTTCCACAGTGTCAAGTTTGTCATTGCAAAATTTCAGAAGCCCCATTCCCTGCTTGTAAAGCCGGAAGGAATCCTCCAGAGAGGTCTCACGGTCTTCCAGCTTGTCAGCCAGAACATCCAGCTCTGAAAATGCCTCCTCCAGAGTTTTCTCTTCTTTTTGGTTCTCAGCCATCGTCCCGCTCCTCCTTTCTTGTATCCTGAACAGCGGCACGGATGGTGCCGTCTGTCACATAAACCAGCAGACTATCCCCTTGTTTTACCTGGGAAACAGATGTGACGGTCTTTCCCTTCTCATCTGAAACATAGGAGTAGCCCTGATTCAGCTTGCGAAGTGGGGAAAGTCCGTAAAACCGTTCCAGATACAGAGACAGTCTGTGTCTTTTATCCTTTATCTTCTGTTCCATAGCAGAGGAAATCCGCTCCTGCATGTCCGCCGCATACTGCTGTTGGTCTCTTAACCTGCTCTCCGGATTCAGGTACTGAAGGCGTGTCTGGTAACGCTCCACCTTCGCCCGGTTCACATCGATCCGGTTCCATATAGCACGTTCGATTCGCTCCTGGTAGCCCTGCATGGCATCCAGAAAGCTTCTGCAGTCAAAATAAGCAAGTTCAGCCGCTGCTGACGGAGTGGGTGCACGAAGATCCGCCACAAAATCCGAAATGGTAAAATCGGTCTCGTGACCCACTGCGGAGATCACTGGCGTACGGCATTCAAAGATTGCCCTTGCCACCTCTTCCTCATTAAAAGCCCACAAGTCCTCAATGGAACCGCCGCCCCGGCCTACAATGATCACATCCACGCCGGCTTCATCCAGCATCTGGATTCCCTTTACAATACTGGCAGCCGCCCCCTCCCCCTGCACAAGTGCAGGATAAAGAATAGTCCGGACAAATGGATTGCGCCGGGTGGAAACGTTGGCAATGTCCCGGATGGCTGCACCTGTAGGGGAAGTAACCACTCCCACCCTGCGGGCAAATTCCGGAATAGGCTGCTTGTATTCCTGTGCAAACATGCCCATGTCTTCTAGCTCCTGCTTCAGGGCAAGAAAGCGCTCATAAAGGGCACCTGCCCCTTCCAGGGTGATCTCCCTGGCATAAAACTGGTAGCGTCCGTCCCTCTCATACACGTCCACCCTGCCGCCTGCCACAACCTTGTCCCCGTCCTTCATGCGGAAAGCCAGTCCCTTGCGGGAGCCAGCGAACATAATGCAGCTTAAGGTACCGCTTTCGTCCTTCAGGGAAAAATAAATGTGGCCGCTTGTGTGGTATTTGCAGTTGGATACCTCGCCTTTTACATAAATATTCTGTAAAAAATAGTCCTGGGTAAACATGTTCTTTACATAACGGTTTACCTGCGCTACAGAATATACATTATTCATTCTTATTTTCCGGTGCCTTGGATCTCACATTGGAGTTCACGACAACGATGGTCTTGGACGAATCCTTCACCTTGAAGCCGGACTTCGGTTTTGCAGGGGATTTCTCCTGGGATTTGGCAGGAGATTTCTTTGCAGCAACCTTCTTATCCGGATTGGCGATCTTGCCAAGGATACCGTTTACGAATGCGCCGGACTCCTCGGAGCCGAAGCATTTGGCCAGCTCTACTGCCTCATTGATGGCAACTCCTACAGGCACTTCTTCTTTCTCATATTCCAGCTCATAGACAGCCAGACGAAGCACGGTAAGGTCTACGCGGTTCATACGGCTGGTCTTCCATCCCATGCTGATGCCGTTTAACTTGGCATCCAGCTCATCGGTATGGTTCATAATGTTCATATATTTTTTGCTGATGTATTCCTTATCCTTCTCTTCCAGATTCTCAATATCAGCAAAGTATAAAGCAAGCTGCTCTTCCATCTCTTTCTGTGAATTGAATTCGCTCATAAAAAGCAGCTTGAAAATGTGTTCTCTCTGTTCCCTTCTTCTCATGGTTCCTCCTATTTATGACTCCCGGATAATTACAGGGTAATGTCTGCTGACGCAGACATTTTTATTTTTTTTACTATGAAAGTCATAGTAAAAAAAGGAAAGGTTTACTTTCCTTTTTCGTTCTCCATATCTACGCTTGCAATATGAATATTGACGTCTGCCACTTCAAGGCCGGTCATGTTCTCAATGGCTGCCTTGACTTTCTCCTGGACCTTCTTGCTGGTCTCGAGGATGTTCATGCCGTACTCAATGTTCAGTGTCAGATCAACGGTTACAACGCCGTCCAGAACTTCTACCTTCACGCCCTTGGAAAGATTCTTCATTCCAAGCTTGCTTACCAGCTCATTGGTAATGTTGCCTGCCATGGAAGCAACGCCGTCTACCTCTGTAGCTGCAAGTCCGGCAATAATAGTAACCACCTCATCTGCGATCTGAACCTCGCCGATTCCCTCAAGATCCTGTATCTTATATGTTGTTCTCTTCTCTGCCATATTTCAAAACCTCCTAGGTTTAATCCATCGCAGCTGCTTCACACATCCACAGCTGCGAACCATCTAAGTATTCCTATTATAGCAAAATGCCGCAAAAATGAAAAGAGTTATTTACTGAATTCTGTTAATATTAAGTCTGGATTTCGATCTTCTGTCATGCCCACGCTCCATGCATTGACAAACAAAAGCAGCGGATTGCCCTTCAGGTCGGTAACCTTCTTCATATCAGAGGTTCCCGCGATCTTGTCCACATTGACTTCCTCTTTGTTTGCGATCCATCTGATATGCTCATAAGGCAGGTTCTCCAGGCGGATCTCCACGTTATACTCATTTTCCAGACGATATTTCAAAACATCAAACTGAAGCACACCTACAACGCCCACAATGATCTCTTCCATATTTCCGTAAAGCTCCTGGAAAATCTGGATGGCACCTTCCTGCGCAATCTGGTTGATGCCCTTTACAAACTGCTTTCTCTTCATGGTATCCAGAAGTCTTACCCTTGCAAAATGCTCCGGTGCGAAAGTCGGGATTCCCTCGAAAGCAAATTTATTTCCCGGTGCACAGATGGTATCACCAATTGAAAAAATACCCGGGTCAAAGACACCGATAATATCTCCTGCATAAGCTTCATCTACCACATGGCGGGATTCTGCCATCATCTGCTGGGGCTGGAGAAGTCTCATCTTCTTCTCGCCTTGCACATGGTAAACCTCCTGGGAAGCGTCAAATTTGCCGGAGCAGATACGCATAAAGGCAATTCGGTCACGGTGTGCCTTGTTCATATTGGCCTGAATCTTAAATACAAAAGCGGAGAAATCATCGCTCATAGGATCTACAAGGCCGCAGTCTGCCATTCTTGGAAGAGGGGATGTGGTCATTTTCAGGAAATGCTCCAGGAAAGTCTCCACACCAAAGTTGGTAAGAGCTGATCCAAAGAATACAGGAGTCAGTTCTCCTTTACTTACCATCTCCTGATCAAACTCTGCGCTTGCGCCGTCCAGAAGCTCGATTTCCTCAAGAAGCTGGTCCTTCTGCTCCGGGTCCATCACCTCAAGCACGTGAGGATCATCCAGGGAAATCTCCTCGAAGCTTCCCTCCTTGGTACCCTTCTGGGTATCGGAGAAGGTCAGGATCTTGTTAGTGTTGCGGTCGTAAACACCGCGGAATTTCTTACCGGAACCAATTGGCCAGTTAATAGGACAGGTTGCGATTCCAAGCTCCTTCTCGATCTCATCCAGAAGATCGAAGGTGTCGTTGGCATCACGATCCATTTTGTTAATAAAGGTAAAAATAGGAATATGTCTCATTACACAGACCTTGAACAGCTTTCTGGTCTGGGCCTCAACACCTTTGGAACCGTCAATTACCATAACTGCGGAGTCCGCAGCCATCAGGGTACGGTAGGTATCCTCTGAGAAGTCCTGATGTCCGGGGGTGTCCAGGATATTGATGCAATATCCGTCGTAATGAAACTGCAGTACGGAAGAAGTAACGGAAATACCTCTCTCCTTCTCAATTTCCATCCAGTCTGATACTGCATGGCGGGCCGTTGCCTTTCCTTTTACGCTTCCGGCCAGATTAATGGCTCCGCCATACAGCAGGAATTTCTCTGTAAGAGTGGTCTTACCTGCATCCGGGTGGGAAATAATGGCAAAGGTTCTTCTTTTTTCTATCTCTTTCGTATACTTCGACACGTTTAGCCTCCTATTGATCTATATATGCCGCTTGCGGCGGCACGCTTCATGAATGCGTTCCTAATTTTTTACAGCATTCCTATTCTATTATACGGAATACCGCACTGTCAAGGGGTTACTGTTCACTTCGTGCACAGTAACACGCTTCGCGATGCACAGAAATCATGCTTTGCATGATTTCGCGCCGAAGTTCTCGGGTTTTCTGTGAACTTTGTTCACAAAAAACACCTCGCGGAATATTACCAGTGAATGGTATCATCAAGGGGTATCGTCATCGATATCTACAGATGTTGACATGGATGCAGTCTCATCTGCAGAGTCTTCCATGCTCTCGTTCAGCGGCGTGATCACAATGTTCTCCGGGGCGATTCCGGTTTTGCGCTTTACAATGTCCTCGATCTGTGCCCTTTTGGCATCGCTTAGGTCTGCTTCCGGCACTACGATGTCTGCCGTTTCCCCGGTGAGGTTGACGATCACGTTCTCGAAGCCCTTTGCCTCCAGAAGAAGCTCTGCAGCAGATTCCTTTTCCGTCAGGTCCGCCATGGATACCATGGTGCTGACTGCCTCCTGCTTCTGGTCATCTCCAAGCTCCTGGTTGTTGATGATCGCCTGCAGGTCTGCCTTGTTCTGGGAACGGATCTGCTCCCTGGACAATTTGGCCTGGGCTGCAAAATCCGACGCAGCCGTAAGTACAGCTTCCCCAGGTGTGCTGGTTGCCTGATCCGACACATCCGAAAGAGAGCCATCTGCCCCGTTCTCATCCAGAAGGGCTGTTTCATCGGTAAGGTCATAATCCACATCTTCCAGGATACTGCTGCCGTCCGTGCTTGCCGCCTGATCCTTAAATCCCAGATCCACATCCGCGAAATTCAGGTATCCGGCAACTGCGATCAGAACCGCCAGCGAAGTAATGATTACCTGGTTTTTTTTCAGAATCTTTTTCACTTTACCTCTCCTCATTTCATTTTCATTACTCTAATCTTATGGGCATCTACTTGAAATAATGCCATAACTGCCTCTACAATATTCCGGGAAACAACAGAATTGTCGGCTCCCTGGGCTGCGATCAGCACCCCTGTGACAGTTTCCTTTCCCGAGCTGTAAAAGCTCTGGCTGTCCGGATTCTCCCCTGTCATCAGTACTACGCGCACTTCCCCCACACCCTCAACCTTTGACAAAAGGTCCTCCAGCTTTTCTTCCAGTGCAGTTCTTTGTACCTCTGCATCGTCAGAAGCAGTATCTGTAAAAATCCCGGTGCTTTGGCCTTTCCCCGAACTTTTTTCCCCTTTTTTATCGGACACCGGAAGTGCGATCACTGTCAGAAGCAGTCCCAGAAGAAGAAGGATCACCCACTGTCTGGTTCCCATCTTCCCCAGAAAGGATCTCACAGTTTTCAGCCCGGATTCCCCATTCTTTTCCAAGTTCATCCTTTATCCTCCCCTCAAGATCCTCATCCGGCACCTCTTTGGTCCATACAGAGGCTTTTAAAAGCTCCCCTTCTATATGTACTTCGCAATACAGGACTTCTATGCCATTCTTTTGCAAACTTTCCAGAATATTTTCTCCAAGCTGCTCCTCCATTCCTGTTTCCAGCAGGTTTTTCTGGAGATTCTCCATTTCCAGTTCCATGCGCTTCTGCTCTTCCTGCTGGTAAAGTCCCGAAAAACTGTCTGGCAGCTGACGGCTTTTTTCCAAAAGGGAAAGCACGGGCGTGACCAGCATGACCATGAGAACCAGGCCCATGAAAAAACGCACATAGCGCTGGTATTTCTCTGTTGGGACTAAGTGGAGAAGCATGGTCAGAAGAATGTAAAAGATGGCAAGACATTTGATCCAGCTATAGATGGCTTCCTTCATAGCACACCTCCTTCCTGACTGGCTTCTGCTGCATTCCCCAAACAGACCGCCTATCGGCAATAACTCCATATTTACCCACCAACAGACGCCATCAGAATCACAAAGGTAAGGATGCACATCACCTCCGCCGTGATCATGATCCGAAGGAGCATGGCGCACCCTTCTCCCATGGTTCCAAGGCAGCCCACAATCCGCTTATCTGACACCGGCTGGGCCGCGGCGGCAAGGAAACGGTAGCTAAGGGAAAGTACGCCGTAATGGATCACCGGTCCTGCACCAGCCAGAAGAAGAGCCACCACAGCCACCGCGCCCAGGCAGTTTTTCACAAGAAGGGCACCAGTGAGAATCAGCTCTGTCACCACGTTCACCGCATTTCCCACTGCCGGAATGGCTCCCGCTGTTTTGCCGATGGCAGTCCGCTTGATGGCATCCATGGCAGGCGCCACAAGCCCCCGCACAGCCTGAAGCCCAAGCACAGCCCCCAGCATGGTTTTCAGACTCCAGCTGATCAAGGTTTCCAGAAGCTCTGCCATTTTGCTGAGCATGTCCTCCTTTGACAGATGATTTACCAGGCAAAGAAGCACGTACAAATTGGCTCCCGGCAGGATCAGGGTGAGCAGCAGCCATTCCACAAGCCAGACAAGAAGCAGCACTCCCTGATAAAAAGCAGTGGCAGTCAATGCCCCGCTTGCCGCGGAAACCGCCACAAAATAGGCAGGGGCAAGTCCCTTCATAAACTGGGTCAGCCAGTCCAGCTGTTTTCCCAGGGAAATCCCAAGACTTTGGTAGCTGTTCATCAGGATCGTGAACAAAAGAAGATAGATCATATAAAAGCTCACATCCCCGATCTGCCCATTTTCAAACACTGCAGCAAAATTGGAAAACAAGGCGGCCGCCAGCACCAGCAGAAGAATGCGCATAAAGTTGGCCCGTTCCTGCTCCAATCGATCAAAAAAGAGGCTGCGCAAAAAGCTTTGCACCGCCTCTTTTGAAAATACAGTTTCCCCGCTTATCATATTTTTCAGAGCTGTTTCCATGGAAAAACTCTCTTCCCCAAGCATCTCGTCCATCAGCTTCTGAACCTGCTCAAAGGACATGTCCGAAACCAGTTCCTGGGAAACCGGATCTGAAGTTCCCGAAACCGTTCCAGCATTGGTCTCATCTGCATCCTTTTCCGTTTGCAGCCCATAGGAATTACTTTGCTTTCTCTCTTCCATGGCACTTACCTGCCTGGAGCAGAACTGCCCGCAAAACAGCGCCAGCAGCAAGCCCAAAACGATTCTGCGCCAATCCGTTTTCCTTCTCCCACCGCTAGGTCTCATACCATAAACTCCTGAATGGTCCGAAGAAGCGCCATAAGCACAGGCATACTCAGAACCATCACAGACAGCTTGCAGAACAGTTCGATCTGGGCCGCTGTGGTGCTGTACCCGGCGTCCTTGCAGATTCCGGAAGCAAACTGCCCGATGTAGGTGATTCCTACCATTTTTACCAGAGTGGAAATATATTCCGTATCCACAGGCAGGGCTTCCTGGATTTTCCCCAGGGATTCAAACAGATACCGGATTTTTCCCACAGCAAGTCCCATGATCACAAGCCCGATCCCCACAGTAATAAAACAGGCGTATTCCGGTTTGGTTCCTTTCATGAGAAAGCCGAGCATCACACCGCATACGCCTAATAAAGAAATTTTTATAATGTCCATATTCCACCTATAGCTCAAACAATTTTTTAATACTGTCAAAAAGCTCATAAATGTAAGGTACGATCCAGAAAAGCACCACCAGAAGTCCCGCAAGACTGACCAGAAATGCCTGTTCCTCTCTGCCGCTGTGCTTGAGCACCTGGGAAAGTACAGAGACCAGGATCCCTACAGCAGCAATTTTAAAAATAATACTGACTTCCAAGGGCTCCTCCTTTCTGGCATCACCACATCAGCACAGCAAGCAGAATCCCGCCCAGAATTCCCATGCTCTGGTACATTTTCTGCCGCTTCGGCATCCCGCTTTTCAGTTCCCGGATCCGTTCCCTTAATTCCTCTTCCAGAAGGGTCAGCTGCGCCACCTGCATCTCTTTGTCCAGATATCCCAGCTTTTCCCCAAGAGAAAGTAAGCACTCCTGCTCTTCCGGCGAAATTTTCTCCATAGGCAGGCACTTAAAGGCACATTCCCGGAAAATAACTTCAAAGGCAATGCCGGATCTCTCCCCGATCCTTCCGGCCATCTCTTCCAGAAACAGCCTGTACTCTCCCGGCATCTTTTTCGCCACATCTAAAAAGGCATCCTCAAGAGAAGCTCCCGTGCAGCGGATTTCTCCCTTTAACAGCAGAAGAAGCTGAGCCAGCCTCTCCAGTATTTTCAGTCTTCCAGACAACTCCATGCTTTTGCAAAGCCCAAGACCGGTTCCTGAAAAAATGATCAGAATGATCCCTGTTGTTTTCAACAACGCCTCCCGTTTCTGTCATAGATTCCCTGTATGGTTCCTGCATGATCTCCCCTATCCAGGAAAATGTAGCGCTCAAACACCCGTCTTCGCACCAGATTTTCAAATAAGGGCTGCTGGATCACATCCTCAATGGAATTGCCGTGAGCTGTTGCAATCACCTTGCAGCCGCTGTGGATCACCGATTCCACGGCCTTGAAATCTTCTTCCCGTCCCAGCTCATCTACAGCTACAACTGCCGGGGACATGGAACGGATCAGCATCTCCATGCCTTCCGCTTTGGGACAGCCGTCCAGCACATCGGTGCGCATGCCAAGGTCATTCTGGGGAACGCCCTGATAGGACCCTGCAAGCTCACTTCTCTCGTCCACAACTCCCACTGTCATTCCCGGGAATTTTTCTTTCCCGTTGCTGAGCTGGCGGATAATGTCACGAAGCAGAGTGGTTTTGCCTCCCCTTGGCGGGGAAACGATCAGAGTGTGGGCCACCCAGTCTCTTTTTCGGATGTAAGGCATCACCGGGTCTGCACAGCCTACCACCTCATGGGCAAGGCGCACATTGATGCAGGAAATATATTTCATTCCCCGGATCTCATTTCCATCCAGGATTACCTTTCCGGTAACGCCTACCCTGTGGCCGCCCTGAACAGTGAGAAAGCCCTGGCGGACCTCATCCTCATAAGAATACAAGGAGTAGCCGCTTACGTACTCCATGGTTTCCTTTAAATCTTCCCGGGTCACCACATATTTGCCGTCCTCGTCAGTGAGAAACCCCTCACCGCCGTCATAGGTGTAAAACAGGGGGCGCCCCACTCTCAGGCGGATCTCGTATATTTTGTCATAATCAAGGTCTGCATTTATCAACAGTCTGCGGATATTGCCTGCAAACAGGTTCTGGATCTGCTCTGCTTCTATCTTGTATCACCTCTCAATTTTAATATATGTGGACAATCCCGGATTCATGCACATTAGAACGTGTTTGAAAAAAGCTCTAGTACTGGCTTACAGAGTTCTGGGTACTTTTCTGGTATTCTTCCATTCTTGGAAGGCTCAGCTTTAATACCCTGTCCACTATATTCACGGATGCTGCGCTGTATGCATAGGCAGCGGATTCAAACAGCACATACAGATCGTCCCCGTCCACAAAGATCTGCTCGATCCGCTCCGGGAAACGATAGCTGATGGCTGAATTTTCATCTACGTAAAGACGCTTGTCGGATTTCTCGTAAAATACCACGCGGGAAGGCAGAATTCCAAAGGAATGGGACAACAGCAGCTTGTCATTATAAAAGGTCATTCCCTGTGCCTGCTCGGAGATGGTGGAATAATCAAGAGGCACTGCCATCTCGAAGTTCATTCCAAGTCCCTCATCCATGGTATTGATCAGATTTCCCTCATCGTCCACTGCGTATCTTGCAATGGCGCTTTCCGTATATTTAGTAAAACAGCCAACGTACAGGCAACCCTCATAAAAGGTCATAAAGGAATCCCTTACGATTCCGTAAAGGCTGGCGATCTGGTTGGTCGCAATGGGACGCTGGCTCTTATCATAGTCATAATTCTTGATGGATTCCATGGTAAGGCTTACCGCCTGGGCAAGCTCCTGGGTATTGGAGGAATACCACAGAATCTGGTGCTCGCTGTCATAGGCCAGACCGCCCACATGAGGCTGTCCGGGCAAAACAATTTCTTTAATAAATCTGTGTGACTCCTTATCGATCATGTAGATCACAGAGTTATGCTTCTTCGCATGACAGTAGGCACTTACAAAAACATAGTCTTCCGTTACAGCCAGCCCCTGAGGCGTCATAGTGGTGCACATGGCCGGCATATCACCCTCGCTGGTAAGAAGGGTTCTGGTTGATTTCAATCCGGGAATGATATAGGTTCCGTATTCCCGCTCTTTTTTCCGATCATCAAAGGCAAATGCCATCAGCTCTTCCTTCTGGGAAAGCATCTGGATCTGCCCTCTTAAGGTGTAATAGGCCGCCTCCTGGTTGGTAACCTTCCGCTTGGCAGGCGGCTCATTTCTTCCTCTGTATATAAACGCATAAGCGCAGTAAGAACCCGCAAGGACCAGGATCATGATCAGGATCCGGATCCAGAATAAGCGGTTTCTCCATTTCAGTTTTTTCGTCATTTATCTCCACTGCTTTTTGCAACTGGTCACTGCCTGCCTTTTCACGGCAGACAAATGGTTCTGTTTCTCATTTGCTGCAATGCTGTACTGTTTCGCACAACATTCCACATTATACTTTATATTCCTGGTGTTTACAAGGGGAAATATTACAGACCGGTTTCCTCCAGAAATCTGGATGGGTCTCTTTCCTTCTCATACTGCCGTCTCACATAGCACAGGGTCAGTTCTTTTTTCGCACGGGTCATTCCCACATAGAAAAGCCTGCGCTCCTCTTCCAGGGCTTCCTTCAGAACCGCCTTTTTGTAGGGGATGCTGCCCTCATTTACATTCATAATGTAAACCTTGTCGTACTCAAGGCCCTTTACTGCATGAAGGGTGGACACCACAATTCCCTCCCGTTTCTTTTCCTGCTTTTTCGCCTGCTCGGTAAGCTTTTTTGTGTAATCCTCAATGTAGGCCTGCCACTCTTCCAGGGTTTTCATCCCCTTGGTGCTCTCGTGGATCCGGTCAAGGACCTCAAGAAGCTCCTCCGGGCGGATTTTCCGGTACTGGGCATACTCCATTAAGTACTGCTCGTAGCCCATTCCCTTTCGTATGAAATTCACAGCCGCATAAGGTGCCAGGGTGGAAAGGATCCGAAGATGGGTTTCCAGGGTGGTGATCCGGTCGCACATCCAGTCCTTATCCTTGTAAAATTCCTGCAGGGCATCAAAAGAAACAGTAGCAGATGTAAGGGCATCCCTTGCAATGTAGCGGTTCGGGCGGTTCATGATTTCCAGAAACGTCTTTCTGTTTCGGTCTCCTGCTGCCATCTCAAGGTACGCCATCAGATTCCGGCTGATCCAGTGGCGGAACAGATTGGGCAGCTGTTCTTTCATGGTAAAAGGAATCTGATACTCCATCAGGGCGCCTACAAGCCCCTCTGCCTCCTGGTTGGTGCGGAAAAGAACTGCCGTATCCTCCAGGTCTTCCCCTGCATCCAGGCGCTTTTTCAGAAAAGCGGAAACTCTCATATACTCTTCCCTTGGATTGTCAAACTCCATCATGCGCACAGGCTTTCCCTGTTCATTTGGAGTAGACAGCTGCTTCTGGAAACGCTTTTTGTTGCAGTCCACCACGTTCATGGCAGCCTGAAGCACGTTTTTGGTACAGCGGTAATTGATGTTCAGAAGCACAGTCTCCGCCTTTGGATAATCTTTGGTAAAGTTCAGCATGATTTCCGGCTTGGCGCCGCGGAAATGGTAGATGGACTGGTCGTCATCCCCCACAATGAAAAGATTGTCCCTTGGCTTTGCCAGCATACGCACAATGTCGTACTGGAGGTGATTAATGTCCTGGAACTCATCCACCATAATGTACTGGAACTTATTCTGCCACGCTGCCAGAATATCCTTTCTCCTGTCAAACAACTGGTAACAGCAAAGAAGCATGTCATCAAAATCCAGTTTCCGCCTTTCACGCAGGGTTTTCTGATAGCCTGTGTAAATCTGCCGGAACACATCATCCGGGCAGCAGGAGGAATAATAGTGATCCAGGGCGATCCGGTTTCCTTTTACCACGCTGATCTCCTTTGCCACATCCTCCTGGAAATCCCCTTCCTGGGCCAGCTCCTGTCCGTATTCCAGGGTCATTTCCTTCAAAATGGCGTACTTTTCCTCCTCGGAGAGAATATTTCCCGCGCCAAGCCCGTAGGCATGCTTTAAAATGCCGTAAAACACGCCGTGGAAGGTTCCGAAGGTCACATCCGTAGAGGCCTGTCTTGTAAATTTCAGGAAGCGCTCCTTCATTTCTCTGGCAGCAGACCTGGAAAAGGTCACAACAAGAACAGAGGATCCGGGTATTTTGCCCTCACCAGTCATATATGCAGTTCTTTCAACGATCACTGAGGTTTTCCCCGAACCGGGGCCTGCCAGAACCATCATAGGTCCTGACAGGTGAGCGATTGCTCTTAATTGAGATGGATTTCTTTTCATTACAGATTTTCAAGCTTTTCAATAGCTGCGTTTACACGGCGGAGGGTCTCCTCCTTGCCGATGATCTCCATGATCTCAGTAGCGCCTGCAGGAGTCATCTGCTTGCCGGAAACAGCTGTACGAAGCGGCCACATTACATAACCGTTCTTGTAGCCTTTCTCCTTGACAAATTCACTTAAGGAAGCGAAAAGCGGATCGTTAGTGTAATCCTCCTGTGCCTCCAGAACCGGAAGAGCTTCCTTGAGTACGGTAAGGGAAGTCTCTTCGTTTGTTTTCATTTTCTTGTGGCAGTACATGGATGCGTCGTACTCCGGAACAGCCTCAAAGAAATCGATGAGCGCCGGGATATCCGGGAAGGTCTCGATTCTGGTCTGAACCATACCTGCGATCTTCTTAAAGTTGAAGTCCTTTGTGAGAACCTGCTTCATGTATGGAAGTGCTTTCTCATAGAATACGTCCGGATCCATTTTCTTGATATACTCGCCGTTCATCCAGCGAAGCTTGTTGATATCAAATACAGCCGGGGACTTGTTGATGTGGTGGTAATCAAATTTCTCAACCAGTTCCTGGAGGCTGAAGATCTCGTTATTGTCTGCCGGGCTCCATCCAAGAAGTGCAACGTAGTTTACAATTGCCTCGGAAACGAATCCCTGGTCCAGAAGATCCTCGTAGGAAGAATGTCCAGAACGCTTGGACAGCTTGGCATGTGTCTCGTCTGTGATCAGCGGGCAGTGTACGTAGGTAGGGATTTCCCATCCGAAGGCTTCGTAAATACGGTTGTATTTCGGAGAGGAAGAAAGGTACTCGTTTCCTCTTACTACGTGGGTGATTCCCATCAGATGGTCGTCTACAACGTTGGCAAAGTTATAGGTTGGGTATCCGTCGGATTTGATCAGGATCAGATCCTCCAACTCCTCGTTGTTTACTGTGATGTCTCCGTAGATTACATCATGGAAGGTGGTTGTTCCTTCTGTAGGCATGTTGAAACGGATTACATGGGGCTCGCCTGCATCCAGACGGCGCTGTACTTCTTCCTTGGAAAGCTTCAGGCAGCGTTTGTCATAGATAGAGATCTCCTTGCCTGCAACTACGCGCTTCATGCTCTCCAGTTCTTCCTTCTGGCAGAAGCAGTAGTAAGCGTCTCCCTGGTCTACAAGCTGTTTGGCATATTTCAGGTAAATGCCCTGTGCCTGGCGCTCGCTCTGTACGTACGGTCCGTATCCGCCGTCCTTATCCGGTCCCTCGTCATGAAGAAGGCCTGTCTTCTCCATGGTGCGGTAAATAATGTCAACAGCGCCCTCTACATAGCGCTCCTGGTCTGTATCTTCAATACGGAGGATGAAATCTCCGCCTTCATGCTTGGTAATAAGATATGCGTATAACGCGGTTCGTAAATTTCCAACATGCATTCTGCCTGTAGGGCTTGGTGCAAATCTGGTTCTGATCTTCGTCATGATAATTGTTTCTCCTGTTTCTTTATTTGCGGCTGTTTCCCGCTATCGATACCTGCCCTGGAGCACGTTTGAAAAAGGCTCTGGCAGATTTCTCAAAATGGGTGTCGCGCCGCATCTTTTCTGTCTTTTCCCATTATATGATATCAGGGGCAAAAGACTTTTTGACCCTAACATTATTATATACCTAAAGGTTAAAAAATGTCTATAGGCTTTCCCGGACAAAATTTCTGGGAAATGCCGAAAAAAATCTCCCCGAAGCAGGTCCGCCTCAGGGAGATCAGCGCGCGTAAAAATTATGCGTCGATTCCTTTATCTCTCAGGTAGTCGATTACGTCGCCAACTGTATTCAGCTCTGTAAGCTCCTCTGCCGGGATCTCAATGTTGTACTCATCTTCCAGAGCCATAACAAGCTCGAAGAGGTCAAGGGAATCTGCTCCTAAGTCATCCTTAAAAGAAGTATCTGCGGTAATTGTCTCTGCGTCGCAGTTAAGCTGCTCTGCGATCATTTCACTCATCTTTTCTAACATTGTTCATTCTCCTTTAAATAAATATCGTAACCGTTCATCACCCTCACAGTTACGCCCTTCGCGATGCATCAAAATCATTCTTCACATGATTTCGCAGCCAGGTTCTCGGCTTCTCTTGCGCCGTATTTCATACACTGCGGAAAGTATATAATCTGGTGGCGCATTTGTCAAGAGAATTATAGTATAAATTCCGGTTCCTGGAATTTAATCTGTCTCGCCACGCTGAGGGCCAGTCCCATCTCTGCCATCAGGAACAAAACCGAGGTTCCTCCATAGCTGATAAAGGGCAGGGTAACACCTGTGTTCGGCATCAGATTCAGCACAACCGCCACGTTCATAATGACCTGAAGGGCAATATGTATAAACACACCGCTTACCAGCATGGAACCGAACAGATCCGGTGCATTCTGGGCAATAAAAAACAGTCTGTACAAAAGATAGGCAAACAGGGCCAGCACCATAAGTGCCCCAAAGATTCCCAGTTCCTCGCAGATAATGGAAAAGATCATATCGTTCTGTGCCTCAGGCACGCTTCCTAACTTCTGGATACTGTTTCCAAGCCCTCTTCCAAAAAAGCCGCCGGAACCAATGGCATAAAGGGCCTGCAGAGTCTGATAGCCGTCTCCGCTTGCATCTGCCTCCGGGTGAAGCCATACCTGGATACGGCGCAGACGGAAGCTTCCCTCTACTACATCCATGCGGGAAACAACATACACCAGGATTGCTGCCAGAACGACTCCCACTGCTGCCACGAGAATAAAAGGCTTGGTCTTTGGATGTGCAATAAATACCAGACCAACTGTAATTCCGAAAATAATAATAGCAGTACTTAAGTTCTGTGTCAGCCAGTATGCAAGAAATGCCTGGAAGCCTCCGACCCCGAGAAGTACCATAGATGCCTTTAAGGTTTTCACACGCTTGCCCATTTTCACGATCAGATAGGACAGACAGATGATCACCGCGATCTTGGCGACCTCTGCAGGCTGGAACTGAACTCCTAACTTCAGCCATCTTCTGGCACCGTGGGAGGTTACTCCAAGAGGCGTTTTAACAAGTACCATCAGCACCACAGCTGCAAAATAGATCAGCATAGGGATTTTCTGCAGAAGATGATAGTCAAAATAAGACTCTATAATTGCCATCACAAGACAGCCTATGCTGTAAAGAGCCTGCTTCTTGAAATAAAACATATCGTCCCCTTCATTGATCTGTGCCATGTAGGAGCTTGTACTGTAAAGCATAATAAGACCGAAGCACATGATCAGGATAATGACCGCTACCAGATTGAAGTCATAGTAGTCCGATTTCCCGATTTTCAGTGCTTTTCGGATTTCATAGGCAAGGCCTTTTTTCTTCTTTGCTGACCTGGCACCTGCCTTTTTGTTTTTCGCAGCATCCATTGAATCACCTGTTCCTGTTTCTTTCTATGTCAGTTTCTAGTCCTCTTCCCAATTTGTTTCATTATAGCAGACTCCTTTTGGGGACGCAAGGGAGTATAAGGGTTCCGCCCCATGAACCCATAAAGAAAGGGGCAGGATCATCCACAGTTTTGCAGCATCACATGTTTGCTTGTAGCTTGAAAGCCTTTTATTTAGCGGCTGACAGGCTTTTTTTATTTTTAAAATTAATCATATTTCACTAGCGTTTTATGACGTTTTGT
>NZ_JACOOT010000006.1:0-75477 GCF_014287535.1 Blautia segnis
AGATGTGTATAAGAGACAGATATTATATAGGATACTTATAATAAGGGCAAGTAAAAAAACAAAGCGGGAAACCGCAGGAAATAAACAGAAAAAGATTGGAGAAATTAGAAATGAGCGAGCAGGAATTCCGTACGGAAAAAGATTCAATTGGTACCAAAAATGTACCGGAAGATGTATATTATGGCGTGCAGTCATTACGTGCAGCAGAGAACTTTCATATTACAGGTTTAAATATGCATCCGGAAATTATTAACAGTCTTGCTTATATCAAAAAGGCAGCAGCAATTACAAACTGTGAAGCTGGCCTTCTGGACAAAAAAATTGCACAGGCAATTGTAAAGGCATGTGATGAAATTCTTGGAGGAAAGCTTCATGAGGATTTTATTGTAGATCCTATTCAGGGTGGAGCCGGAACCTCTTTAAATATGAATGCAAATGAGGTAATCGCAAACAGAGCCAATGAAATTCTCGGTGGCAAAAAGGGTGATTATTCTATAGTAAATCCAAACGATCATGTAAACTGCGGACAGTCTACCAATGACGTAATTCCTACTGCCGGAAAAATGACATCTCTTCGCCTTCTTAAGAATTTAAAGAAAGAGCTTATGAGGCTGCATACTGCACTGGAGAAAAAAGCAGAAGAGTTTGACGGCGTGATCAAAATGGGAAGAACACAGCTGCAGGACGCTGTTCCTATTCGTCTTGGACAGGAATTTAAAGCATACAGTGTAGCTGTACTTCGCGATATCAGACGTATGGATAAGGCAATGGATGAAATGCGGACTCTGAATATGGGTGGAACTGCAGTAGGAACCGGACTGAATGCAGACGAAGCTTATCTTCGCCGAATTGTACCGAACCTTAGTGAAATTTCCGATATGGAACTGGTACAGGCTTATGATCTTATTGATTCCACTCAGAACCTGGATCCTTTTGTGGCAGTATCGGGAGCTGTGAAGGCTTGTGCAGTGACTCTTTCCAAAATTGCCAATGACCTTCGACTTATGTCCTCTGGTCCGAGAGCCGGATTTGGGGAAATCAATCTTCCGGCGAAGCAGAATGGTTCTTCCATTATGCCGGGAAAAGTAAACCCTGTTATTCCTGAGGTAGTAAATCAGGTGGCATTTAATGTAATAGGAAACGATGTGACAATTACTATGGCTGCAGAAGCCGGACAGCTGGAATTGAATGCTTTTGAGCCGATTATCTTCTATTGTCTGTTTCAGTCTATTGATACTCTTGGATATGCAGTACAGACGTTCGTTGATAACTGTGTTACCGGAATCACAGCAAATGAGACAAGATGCCGCTATTTCGTAGAAAATAGTGTGGGAATCATTACTGCAATCTGTCCGTATGTTGGTTATCAGAAAGCAGCGGAAATAGCAAAAGAAGCAATTAAAACAGGAGAATCTGTGAAAAAGTTAATCATTGAGCAGGGCATTCTTACAGAGGAACAGATGGATGAAATCCTGGATCCGGTACAGATGACAGAACCTGGAATTTCCGGAAAAGAGCATCTGACAGATTAAAAATTTCAAATCGATTATTATGTAAAGGCAAGGTGTTATTTGACACTTTGCCTTTTTTGTCTATACACGAGAAAAACTCTGACTATCGACACCTTTGTATGACTGGATTAAAATAAGAACTATGATAGCTGTGAAGCTACTAGAGCCTTTTTCAAACATGCTCTAGACAGTTACAAACCATAAGAGAGGGGGATTCAGATGGCACACCCAATATTATCAGTGAAAATGTATGAGCTGGATAAGAAACTGGAGCAGACACATAGCCGTATTCAGTTTGCAGAAACTATGGATACAGAAAGACTGCATCAGCAGATTCAGAATCTTCGCCAGGAATGTGCAGAAAGCAGGATCACACTGGAAAACAGGCTGCATTATTCAAAGACAGGATGTGTGACAAGACTGGCAAATGTTTTTGATCAGGTGGAAGCAGCAGTGGAAAAGGTTCTGGAGTCAAGAAATCTGGATTTGAGAGCAGAAAAAAGCGAGCAGTTAAATGCAAATTTTCTTCCCAGCGCAGAGGAAAAAATTCTCACTGCGGAATATGCCCTTGATTTTGCCGTACAGGCAGTAAACCGGGCATTGCTGGTGTCCCTGGAAGCAATAGAGGCTCAGCGACTGGAAGAAGAGAAGGAGGAAAATAAATCATGAAGGAAGTAAAAACGCCAAAAAAGCCGTTGATCTACTATTATGGCATCGTGCTTTTGGTACTGATTGTTTTTAATTTGGTGGTATCTCCTATTTTGATGGAGCATCAGGTGGAAGAAACAGATTATGGTACATTTATGAGCATGATTGATGCAAAAAATATCGGTGAGGTTGAGGTAGAGGATAACCAGATCGTATTTACCGACAAAAATAATGAAAAGATTTATAAAACCGGGCTTATGAATGACCCGGAGCTTACAGACAGACTGTACAAATGCGGAGCTACCTTTGCCAAAGATATTGACCAGCAAACATCACCTATTATTAGTTTTCTGGTAACCGGAATCCTTCCTCTGCTGATTTTTATCGCTCTTGGAAACTACATGGCAAAGAAATTGATGGAGCAGGCAGGCGGCAAAAACTCAATGGCGTTTGGAATGGGAAAAAGCAACGCCAAGGTTTATGTGCAGTCCAGTGAAGGAATTCGTTTCGCAGATGTGGCAGGTGAGGATGAGGCAAAGGAAAATCTGGCTGAGATTGTAGATTATCTTCATAATCCAAAGAAATACACAGATGTAGGAGCGTCCATGCCAAAAGGAGTTCTTCTTGTAGGCCCTCCAGGAACCGGTAAAACAATGCTTGCCAAGGCTGTTGCCGGAGAAGCGAATGTGCCGTTCTTCTCCATGTCCGGTTCTGAGTTTGTGGAAATGTTTGTAGGTATGGGTGCTTCAAAGGTTCGTGATCTTTTTAAGCAGGCGAAGGAAAAAGCACCATGTATTGTATTCATTGATGAAATTGATGCCATTGGTAAAAAACGTGACGGTCAGGTTGGCGGCAATGATGAACGTGAGCAGACATTGAACCAGCTGCTGACAGAGATGGATGGCTTTGAGGGCAACAACGGTGTTATCATTCTGGCAGCAACCAACCGTCCGGAATCCCTTGACCCGGCGCTTACCCGTCCTGGCCGTTTTGATCGCCGCGTTCCGGTTGAGCTTCCGGATCTTGCAGGCCGTGAAGCAATTCTGAAGGTTCATGCAAGAAAAATCAAAGCGTCTGATGATGTGGATTTCCATACAATTGCACGTATGGCATCTGGCGCATCTGGTGCAGAGCTGGCAAATATTATTAATGAGGCAGCACTTCGGGCAGTCCGCAGTGGACGTACCATAGTTACAGAAGCAGATCTGGAAGAAAGTATTGAGGTGGTTATTGCAGGTTACCAGAAGAAAAATGCAGTGCTTTCCGATCAGGAGAAAAAAGTGGTTTCCTATCATGAGATTGGACATGCGTTGGTGGCTGCTCTTCAGAGCCATTCTGCACCTGTGCAGAAAATTACCATTATTCCACGTACCTCCGGTGCGCTTGGTTATACCATGCAGGTGGAGACTGGTGACAAATACCTGATGACAAAGAAGGAACTGGAAAACAAAATCGCTACATTTACTGGCGGACGTGCCGCTGAGGAAATTGTTTTCGGCGAGATTACGACAGGAGCTTCAAACGATATTGAACAGGCAACCAAGATCGCCCGTGCTATGATCACCCGTTACGGAATGACGGATGAGTTTGATATGGTTGCGATGGAGACGGTTACCAACCAGTATCTTGGCGGCGATGCTTCTCTTTCCTGCTCAGCAGATACGCAGAAAGAAATTGACGAAAAGGTTGTGGAGCTTGTGAAACGGGAGCATGAAAAAGCGAAGAAGATCTTGATGGATAACCGTAAGAAGCTGGATGAGCTTGCAATGTTCCTTTATGAAAAGGAAACAATTACAGGAGAGGAATTCATGGAGATTCTGAATAAAGAGGAGAGTGAGAAAAAATGAGAAGACGTTCACGTTATGGCTGGCTGGAACTCATTGAGGGAATCCTGCTGATTCTTCTTGGAATTTATACGCTGATCAATCCTGGAAATATGATTCGTGGTGTCACAGTGGTTTATGGCTTTTTGGCAGTAGTTACCGGAATTTCCGATATTGTATTTTATGCGAAAACAGACCGCTATATTGGTTTTGGTCCTACCATTTCGCTGGTTTCGGGAATCCTTAGCATTCTTGCCGGATTGATGCTTTTGATGTACCCAAATGCCGGAGAACTGATTACTATTATGCTTCTTCCGATTTGGTTTATCGCCCATTCCGTATCCAGACTGACCCATCTCCCTCTTGTTCGTCTGGCTGGAAAATTTTTCTATTATTTTACGATGATTTTGAACATTGTGGGAATCATTCTTGGCTGTCTGATGATCATCTGGCCAGTCATTGCCCTGTTTTCCATAGGCTTCATTATCGGCTTTTACCTGATCCTTTTGGGAATCGACAGTATCGTCATGGCCTGCAGCAACATGGACTCCGGATGGATGTAAAATATAATTTTCCAAAACGCAGCCTCACAGCATGTGTCTGCGTTTTTTTGACGTAAATCCAACCTGTATTTATCGGTTGACATAGCAAGTTGCCAGATGATAAAATCAACTTAGAGACAACATGAAAAATTATTAGAATATTTCGTTGAATTATTGTATTATCTGCGGAACACAATAAAGGAGACTTACATATGGCAACACTTAAGGATGTAGCAAAAGCATCTGGTCTTACGGTGGGAACCGTTTCCAGAGTATTGAACAACAGAGGATATATCAGTGACAAAACAAGGGAAAAGGTGTATCAGGTAATGAAAGACCTGAATTATCAGCCGAACGAAACAGCCCGTGCCCTGTCCAAGCAGAAGAGCAATACCATTGGAATTATTCTCCCCAATATTGAACATCCTTATTTCGCTAAGGTGTTAAGCCGATTGGAACGGGAGGCGGCGAAGCATGGATATCGCATTATGCTCTTTGTTTCCAGATATAAGGAGGAGCGGGAAGAGCAGTGCATTGAAATGTGTAAAAGCGGAAGAGTAGCAGGTGTTATTGTTTGCAGCGGCAGCTTTGAGACTGAGAAGTTTAAGGGCCTGGATTTTCCGTTGATTACCCTGGAGCGCTCTATGGATGAGGGAACCTCCGGGATTGAATGCGATAACTACCAGGGCGGAGTAATGGCAACAGAGCTTCTGATCCAAAAGGGATGCCGGAAGCTGATGTATATTGGCGGAGTGAGTGCCGGGGTAGATATACAGATGCCCGGCGATCTTCGTGAGGTTGCATTTAGGGATACGTGTAAAAGAACGAAGACTGACAATGTGGTTATAGTAACCGATAAGGGGCTTTTTGATTCCCTTGAATACTATGAATTTGTGCGGAAGGCACTTATGGAGCACCCAGATGTGGATGGCGTGTTTGCAAGCTCGGATGTAATTGGTGCACATGTGCTGCAGGCATGCAGTAATCTTGGTATTGAGGTACCGGAGCAGTTGAAAATCGTAGGCTTTGATGATGTAAATATTGCGCAGTTTACAAGTCCGGGTCTTACGACGATTCACCAGCCGGTGGAACAGATGGCAGAAATGGCTGTCTCTGCCATTGCACAGATTGATGCGGGGAAGGTGGTTCCTACCAAGACGGTATTTCCTGTGACCCTGGTTGAGCGCGGAACAACCTGATTCATGCTCCGCAGTGCTTATTTGCTGTTGGTAGAAGAATTATGAAAGTATTAAATATCAGATATTAGACTTCTATATTACGGGAAGTTTATTATCTGATATTTTTATTTTTGAGGAAAGAACGCCTTTAATGGTTTTGTAGAAAGTTAAAATGACATGCGGTTGCGATAAAAAAGATGCTAAATTTTGAAAAAAACAAAGAAAATATAAAATTAAATTTAATCCACCAAAATTAGCATGTAAAAATGCACAAAAACGGAATGATGAAATAGTATAACTCTAACAAAATGACTTTAAAACAGAAAAAATATATGACAACCGCTTGACATATTTAGACCATAATGCTATCATACAATCATCAAGAACACGTCAAAGAGAACGTAAAAAATAGGAGGAAGAAAGAAATGAAAAAACGTATTTCAATGGCAATCGCAGTGGCAACCGCAGCAGCAATGATGACAGGCGCAGCTGTACCGGTTATGGCAGATGATGTGAACATCACAATTTTCAACTCCAAAATGGAGATTCAGAGCCAGTTCGAAGAGAAGGCTGCTGAGTACACAGAAGAGACAGGAGTTGGCGTAGAGGTTTATTACAACAGTGATACAGTATCTGCACATCTGGCTACCAGATATTCTGCAAACGATCCATACACAATTTCTATGGTAGATCCGAAAGACATCTATTCACTGGCAGCAGACCATGCAATCGACTTAAGTGATCAGAGCTGGGTTAACGAGACAGATTATGCAATCGGCGTAGACGGACAGATCAATGGCTTCCCAACCTGCCTTGAGGCACGTGGACTTATTTACAACGCAGATGCAATTGAAGCAATCACAGGTGAGACCTTCAATCCGGATGACTACAAGACACTGGACTCCTTCAAAGAGCTTCTTGAGAAGCTTAAAGAAGGCGGTATGGAGACACCTACCGGAATCATGAAAGAGGACTGGTCTCTTGCAGCTCACTTCCTTGCTGAGATCTATGAAGAGCAGCCGGATGTAGAAGCATTTATCACATCCCTTCATGAAGGAACAGCTGATCTTGCAAACAATGAGAAATTCAATTCTCTTATGGATTTCTTCGATGTGATGATGGAGAACAACTACGCTAAAGATTCTGCAATTGCTGCAGAGCGTGAGACAACTGAGATGATGCTTGCAGAAGGACAGATCGCATTCCTGTTCGGGGGAAACTGGGACTGGTCTGTAATCAATGCTTATGATTACACAGAGAACATGGGAATGATGCCAGTACCACAGAACACAGATGACGGCTCCAATGAGAAGCTTGTTGGTGGAGGTTCCAAATTTATGATGATTGATTCTTCCGATGCTACAAGTGATGAGCAGCGTCAGGCAGCTAAGGATTTCCTTACATGGCTTGCTGATTCCGATGAAGGACAGAGCTTCATCGCAGAGACATGTGCACTTGTTCCGGCATTCTCCAACAATGAGAAAGAAGTTTCCGATCCACTTGGAAAATCTGTTAAGAAATATGCAGATGAAGGTGCTCTGATTCCGAACTACAACTACCTTCCGGATGATCACATCTCCATGTGCGGTGCAATCTTCCAGAAATATCTTGCAGGACAGGTTGACAGAGCAGAGTTCGCAGCTGAGCTTGAGAACTACTGGCAGAACACTACTCCTGTAGAGCACTAAAAAGCTTCATAGTTCTGTTTCAATATAGAAATATGCCACCCCCTTCAAGAGGCTGCACGCCTGTGTCATGCGGCGTGCGGTCTCTTTCCCTCTTTGAGGCTAAGCACCAAAAAAGCAGGGAAAAGGGGAAAAAGAAAAGGGAAAGGGGATCGTGATCATGGAAAGAAACACCATGAAATATAAAGTAAAACAGTATTTAATGTTTGCTGGCGTTTCCACTGTTCTGTTTTGTGCAGTTGTAATCCTTCCGTTTATTTATGGATTATATCTTACCTTCACAAGCTGGGACGGTGTTTCAAAAGAGAAACCATTTGTTGGTTTGGCAAACTATATTGCTACATTCCAGGATGCAGCTTACTGGCAGGCACTTGGCCGTACATTAATTTATTCAGTTATTGCCGTAATTCTGGTAAACGTAGTAGCATTTTTCCTTGCATACCTTCTGACCAGCGGAATCAAAGGACAGAACTTCTTCCGCGCAGGCTTCTTCGTACCAAACCTGATTGGTGGTATCGTACTTGGTTATGTCTGGAAATTCGTATTTAACCGTGCGTTTGTTGCACTTGGAAAATCTCTTTCCGTAGGAGCGCTTTCCACCTCCTGGCTGGCTACCACAAACGGTGCTATGGCCTGCTTGATCATAGTATCTGTATGGCAGTATGCCGGATATATGATGCTGATCTATGTAGCTGGATTCATGAGCGTATCCAAGAGCCTTATGGAAGCTGCACAGATTGATGGATGTACTAAGACTCAGGCAACCTTGAACGTGACGATTCCGCTTATGAGATCATCCTTCGTACAGTGTCTATTCCTTACAATCACAAGATGCTTTATGGTATACGATGTAAACCTTTCCCTGACAAAGGGTGAACCCTTCAACTCTTCAGTAATGGCAGCAATGCACGTATACAATCAGGCGTTCTCTTATAAAAATTATGGTACTGGCCAGGCAGAGGCATTGGTTCTGTTTGTTGTCTGCGCAATAGTAGGTGTTACTCAGGTTTATATTGGTAAGAAAGGGGAGGTGGCAGCATAATGGACGAAAACAAAAAAGCAGCTCAGAAAAAGAAAGTCACCCATTTTATTACAATGGCAGTGCTGGTCATCCTGTTTCTTGCCTTCATCTTCCCATTTATTATGGTTATCATCAATGCATTTAAAACCAAAGGTGATATCACAGCAGATCCGTTAGCATTGATTGGTTCTCATGGATTTATTCTGACCAACTTTACAGATGCCATGAAGAAGATGAATTTTGCTACATCCTTCACAAACTCTTTGATGATCACTACAATTTCTACAATCTTTACAATTCTGCTTTCAGCAATGACAGCGTTTGTAATTGTTCGTAACAAATGGAAAGCATGCGGACTTTTGTTTTCCTTAATGATTGCTTCTATGGTTATTCCGTTCCAGGTACTTATGATTCCTCTGGTATCCTTATACGGCGGTATCTTTGGTGTGCTGAACAGCAGAATCACCCTGATTCTTATGCACATCGGATTCTCACTTTCCATGGCAACCTTCATGTTCCACGGAGCTATTCATACCAGCATTCCTTTGGAACTGGAAGAAGCAGCACTTATTGATGGATGTACCAGATGGCAGACCTACTGGAAAATTGTATTCCCGCTTCTGAAACCAACCATCGCAACAGTAGCAATTATTGATGCAATGGCATTCTGGAATGACTACCTTCTTCCAAGCCTTGTTCTTGGACGTAAGGAGCTGTACACACTTCCAATCGCCACACAGGCATTTTATGGTACATATTCAACAGACCTTGGATTGGTAATGGCGGCCCTCCTTCTGGCAATGCTTCCGATCCTGGTATTATATCTGTTCCTGCAGCGTTACATTGTTGAGGGTGTTACCTCCGGAGCAGTCAAAGGTTAACAACGAATACACATGGGGCCCAATGATAGCGATATTTTTGGGTCCCATAACTACTATAGGGAGATAAAAATATGACAAGTCAGACTTTACGAGATGCCAGAAGATATGAAGAAGCAATGGCACAGAATATTACAGCCCAGGAGAGACCGGAATTTCATTTATCTCCAAGAGTTGGCTGGATGAATGATCCTAACGGCTTTTCTTATTATAAAGACAAATTTCATTTATTTTACCAGTATTATCCATATGATTCTCAGTGGGGCCCAATGCATTGGGGACATGCGGTAAGTGAGGACCTTCTGCACTGGGAATACCTTCCGGCAGCTATTGCTCCGGATATGCCATATGATTATGTTGGATGCTTCTCAGGAAGTGCCCTTGAGCTTCCGGATGGACAGCAGCTTTTTATGTATACCAGTGTGCGTAAAGAAGCGCAGCCGGACGGCAGTGTCCGTGATATCCAGACACAGAGCCTTGCAGTCGGAGATGGAATGGACTATGAGAAGGATGTGAGAAACCCGATTCTGACTGTGGAAGATATGCCAAAGAACAGCAGTCCTTTTGATTTTCGCGATCCTAAAATGTGGAAATGTGAGGATGGCACGTATCGCTGTGTGATGGTAAATAACAGAATGGATGGTACAGGAGGACGTATTCTTCTCTATAAGAGTGCAGATGGATATAACTGGGAATTTGAATCTGTTATGCTTTCTAATGATGGCAGCTTCGGAAAAATGTGGGAGTGCCCGGATTTCTTTACACTGGATGGAAAAGATGTGGTGCTGATAAGTCCGCAGGATATGCTTCCTAAAGGCTTTGAGTATCACAATGGAGATGGAACTCTTTGCCTTATCGGTAAATTTGATGAGGAAACCAAGACCTTTATTCCGGAAAAGGACCAGGCAGTAGACTATGGTATCGACTATTATGCAATGCAGACAGTAGAAGCACCGGACGGCAGAAGAATTATGATTGGCTGGATGCAGAACTGGGATACATGTGCGAATAATAGAATTCCAAAAGGTAAATGGTTTGGACAGATGAGTCTTCCAAGAGAGCTTTCTATTAAGGATGGCAGACTGATCCAGAAACCTGTCCGTGAATTGGAGAACCTCCGCACAAACAAAGTGGAGTACAAAAATGTTGCTTTTGAGGATGTAATCCGTCTGGACGGTGTATCCGGCAGATGTGTGGATATGGAGATCACACTTCGTCCAGGAGATGCACAGGATATTTATAAGAAATTTGCAGTTCGTTTTGCTCAGAATGAAACCTGTCATACTGCAGTAAGCTTCCGTCCTTATGAATCTATACTGAAAATTGACCGTAAATTCTCCGGTTCCAGAAGAGCAATCATTCATCAGAGAAGAAGTCTTGTGAACAGCGAGAATGGGGAATTGAAGCTTCGTCTGATCCTGGATCGCTACAGTGCAGAGATTTTTGTAAATGATGGAGAGCATGTGCTTACAGCTACCCTTTATACAGATCTGGAAGCAGATGGAATTTCCTTCTTTGCAGATGGTAAGGTGGAAATGGATGTTACCCGGTATGAACTGCGCAAATAAATCAGGAAAATGATCTGATGGCAGATATGAGGAGGAAAAGAACGTGAACCAGAGGGAAAGAAAGAAAAGAACAGTAAAAGCTGAGACTGTTGCAAAGACAGTACCAACAGCGAAAGAGATAAAAACAGAAAAAACAGTATCAGCAGTGAAGGAAAAAAAAGCAGTTAAGCCTGACACACAGGGGATTTTCGATAACCGTATGGCGAGGAAGATTGATGAGCTGCGCTGGCTGTACATGGAGCTTTATGGAAATGGCTCTATGTTTGCAGAATTATGCGGTCAGCTTCAGGCGTTTTACCAGGAGCGTACAGATACTTTGAAGAACCTGGATTTAAAACGCGAGGCAGATCCGAACTGGTACAAGAAAAATGATATGCTTGGCATGATGTTTTATATTGATAATTTTGCCGGAAACATGAAGGGTGTGGAAAGCAAAATTGATTATCTGGAAAAGAACAATGTAAACTACATTCACCTGATGCCGTTCCTTGATACACCGGAGGGCCGCTCTGATGGGGGCTATGCAGTGGCAGACTTCCGAAAGGTTCAGGAAAAGCTTGGAACAATGGAGGATCTGGAGGAGCTTACCGGTGCATGCCATGAAAAAGGCATAAGCGTATGTATGGATTTTGTTATGAATCATACCTCAGAGGATCATGAATGGGCAAAAAAAGCCCGTCAGGGTGATGGAGAATATATGAGCAGATATTTCTTCTACGACAATCCGTATATTCCGTCCCTTTATGAGAAAACCGTACCACAGGTATTTCCTACCACAGCGCCTGGTAATTTTACCTGGCTGCCGGAAATCGGACATTACGTAATGACAACCTTCTATCCGTATCAGTGGGATCTGAATTACAGAAATCCCCGTGTGTTCAATGAAATGATGTACAACTTCCTTTTCCTTGCAAATAAAGGTATTGATATTATTCGAATCGATGCGGTGCCATATATATGGAAAGAACTGAACACCCCATGCCGGAACCTTCCACAGGTACATACTATTGTGCGCATGATGCGTCTGATCAGTGAGATTGTGTGCCCGGGAATTCTGCTTTTGGGAGAGGTTGTTATGGAGCCGGAAAAGGTTGTTCCATATTTTGGAACCGTGGAGAAGCCGGAATGCCATATGCTTTATAATGTAACCACAATGGCAACTACCTGGCATACAGTTGCAACCAGAGATGTTCGTTTGCTGAAGAAGCAGCTGGACATTGTGAACAGCCTGCCTAAGGATTATGTATTTCTGAACTATCTGCGTTGTCATGATGATATTGGATGGGGGCTGGATTATGTAACTCTTAGTCAGGAGGGAATTGAAGAGCGCTCTCATAAGAAATATCTGAATGATTATTTCCAGGGCTTTGCGGGGGAGAGCAATAGCCGTGGTGTTCTTTATAATGAGGATCCGGTTACAGGAGATGCAAGATTCTGTGGAACGACAGCATCCATGTGTGGAATTGAGAAAGCTGGATTCGAGAAGAACAAAGTGGCTATGAAAAAGGCAATCCAGATGGATGTAATGCTTCATGCCTATATGTTTATGCAGTCTGGAATTCCGGTTATTTATAGCGGTGATGAGATTGGACAGGTGAATGATTATTCTTACAAATTGGATCCGCACAAAGCGCCGGATTCCCGTTACATTCACAGAGGTGTGATGAACTGGGAACTGGCGGCAAAAAGTGATAATCCAAGAACCGTAGAAGGCCAGCTGAACAGACGACTGAATCAGCTGGAGAAGATCCGCAAGAATGAAAAAGCATTTATGACAAATGCAGATACCTGGACAGTAGAGACCTGGGACAATAGCATCCTTTGTATCGGACGCTATTTTGAGGGCGAGAAAATCTACGGTTTGTTTAATTTTAGTGAATATGACAAGACAGCCTGGATTAATGAGCGTGACGGATTGTATAAGGATTTGATCACAGGTCAGGAAATGGAAGCAGCAGGGGTTAATGTACCGGCCTATGGTTTCTTCTGGCTGAAGAAAAAATAAAGCCTGAAGGGGAATTCTAAAGCTTCGTGACTTCCGGGAAGGGAATCATTGCCGGCTGCTCTTGATGATGGCTGCCGATCATCTTCTCCATCCAGACCATATTGTACCACCGTCCGAATTTGTAGGCGCATTTATGAAACTCACCTATCATGGAATAACCAAGGTGCTGGTGGAACTGAATACTGTTATGGTTTAAATATTCATCGTCTGTTTCCGGGCTGGCAATGCAGGCATTTACATTCGTAATGTTCTGGGCGGCAAGGACTTTCTCCAAAGCGGAGTAAAGTGCCTTGCCGATCCCGGATTTTTTTTCGCTTTTTTTTACATAAATGGAGGTTTCCACAGACCAGGCATAGGCAGCACGCGCATGGAGCGGACCTGCATAGGCGTAGCCTACGATTTCTGTGGAAGCGTCGCTGTTGGTGCTGGTTTCCCGCTGGGCAACCAAATAGGGATACAGCTTTAGGGTATGTACGATTCGTTCCCGAAATTCTTCGACTGACGGAACCTCATATTCAAAGGTGATTGCAGTCTGCTCTACATAAGGAGCGTAAATAGAGAGCAGTGCCTCGGCGTCATCCGGCGTGGCAGGGCGAATGGTAATCTTGGATGCAGACATGGTGAATTCCTCCTTGGGTTTGCATAAAGATTGTAAGGCTGAATATGCTAAAGCTATATGGCTTCAGCATATTTTCAGCATATTTTCCAGAGAAAACAGCTTATCTGAAGCAAGCAGATTTTCAAGAGCGTTCAGATTCAGGTCTGAATGCTCCAGTTCCCTGGAGAATCGGTAGCAGATGGAAATCTGGTCTCCCAGACAAAAAATGCGGCCGTTTTTCAGATAAGTGCCAATATCAAGCTCGTGAATCAGCAGGGTACAGATTACAGCCATTTTTATTTTGGCAAAAATTTCTTCATCATAAACTGCACCGCAGAAATAGGTGTAAATCCAGTACACAAGTAATTGCTCTTCCTGAATATTCCAGTCCGGATAGGCTTTTGAGAAATCGTCCTTGTGCTCTAAATAAGCCGGAGCAGATTTTCCGTAAAGAGCGCTTAAGGTTTCATTTAAAAAATCATGCCATCCGGGTCTTAAAACTTCCATTTCCGGAACAATCGCTTTCCACATTTTTTTAAACAGCTGCTCTGGTGTATCCTTTTGATTTATATGTTTTTTTACTTTGTCTGAAAAATCTTTTCCGAATCCGGACGCTTTATGGCGCTGGCGGATATCTTCCCACTTAAAAAGCTCATTTTTGTCCAGGCAGCGCTGGAAGTCACTGGCTGCAGCCAGTATTTTCTGAAGACGAAGCTTCATAGGGATTTGTCGGTTCTGTACAATTTCCAGAAAGAAGTCGCGGGTATCCATAAGTGCTGTAAAAAGCAGGTAATCGAAATCCTCATAGGCTTCCTCAGGTACCGGAACCTCTGCAGTTTGGAAGGTGGCTTTTTCTTTTTTTCCAAGAAGAATGCGTGCAGTCTCCGGGCAGGAAAGGGAAAGGGAATATTCCCGAAGTCCTTCAAATTCTTCAATATGCCGGGGATATTTTCGGCAGGTATCGCACAGCATTTCTTTTCCTATTTCGCTGTAAATATCACAGAGATTCTCTTCATTTAAAAATGCACAGCGTCTTTGATACTGGTGGAAAACCTGCTCCTTCCAGTCAATGTCATTGTGAAGCCGTCCCCGGAAAGGCCCCTTTACACGACGATACTTCTTCAGGCTTTTTTCATCAATGACAATTTGCCAGCCTGCACAGCAGGTATCGGGACAGACATCTGCAATGCAGGTGAATTCTTTATAATAATCGGGTCTTGTAATTTGCATGGAAATCCTCCTGTTTTTATCATTGGTATAAACAGATATGCACCGCTATTATAAAATAAGGTGTAGGATTGTGCAAGAGTATGAAAGAATTTGGATTTTTTGTGGGGAATGTTGTTGACATTAATATAGTGGACTGTTAAACTGAAAATATCTATCTGAAGCTGTTGGACGAGGCGAGGATGCCGGAAACTGATAGTATCCGGAATTATGAAATGCTGTAAAATTTGAGAATAGAACGGTGGGGGGGTAAACCACACCTGCAGAGGAATATATACATGAGTGAAATGGTAACACAGCGAAGAAAGAAGATTCTTATTGCAGATGATTCTGAGATGAATCGAGATCTTCTGGCTGCAATTCTGGAAGATGAATATGATATTGTGCAGGCTAATGATGGTGTTAAGGCGGTAGATTATCTGCAGAAGCACGCAGAAGAGCTTTCTCTGGTGCTTCTGGATCTTGTTATGCCTCAGATGGACGGCTTTGAAGTACTTGCATATATGAACAAGGAACACTGGATCGATTATATTCCGGTAATTATTATTTCGGCAGAGGATTCGCCGGCTTACATTAAGAGAGGCTATGATCTTGGAGTGACAGACTTTATTGGCAAGCCCTTTGATGGAAACATGGTTCGCCGACGTTCTGCCAATGCGATTTTGCTGGGAGCGAAGCAACGTCGAATGACAAGAATTGTAACGGACCAGATTTACGAAAGAGAGAAGAGCAGCAAGCTGATGGTTAGCATTCTCTCTCATATTGTAGAATTTCGTAATGGCGAGAGTGGACTTCATGTTCTGCACATTCAGGTGATCACAGACATGCTTCTGCGACATCTGGTACAGAAAGAGCAAAACCCTTATGCTATCAGTAAAGAGCAAATCGGGCTGATCAGTACGGCATCTGCCCTTCATGATATTGGTAAAATTACCATTCCGGATGAGATTTTGAACAAGCCGGGCAGACTGACTGCTGAAGAATTTGCTGTTATGAAGGGGCATTCTATGGCCGGAGCCAATATGCTGGATCAGCTTCCTTTTGAACAGAAGGAAGAACCTCTTGTGAAGACAGCATATGAAATCTGTCGCTGGCATCATGAGCGTTATGACGGCGGCGGTTATCCGGATGGATTAAAGGAAGATGAAATACCGATTTCTGCTCAGGCTGTTTCTCTGGCTGATGTGTATGATGCGCTTACCAGCGAACGATGCTACAAGGCGGCTTATTCCCACGAGAAAGCGATTGAGATGATTCTGGCAGGACAGTGCGGTGCATTTAATCCGCTTCTATTGGAGTGCCTGTTGGATATTTCCGGTGCCCTGAAGCGGGAGATGAGCCTGAAATCCCATTCTCATCGCTATGACGGTACAAATATGGTGAACATAGCGAATCGTTTTCATGATTTTGAACTGGAATCTTCTGAGAAAATTGTTCAGCAGTTAGAATATGAGAGACAGAGTCTTGCCTTTCTGGCAGAAAATTCTGATAATATTATCTTTACATACACTGCTTCTCCACCGATTCTGAATATGAACAAAGCCGGGACCAAAAGAAGCGGGATTACGGAGCCGATACTTTCTCCGCTGTCCAATGATGCTCTTGGCGGACTTATTGAGAAAGGTTCTCTGAATCGCCTCACAAAGAAAATCAGGGAGGCAACCAGAGAGATGCCGCATGTGGTCAGCGATATCCGTTTTCTTGATGGCAGGACTCCGGAACGTTACCGCTGTGACTGCAAGGTAATATGGGCTTCTGAAGAGAATAATGAATATACTGGCGTGGTTGGCAAGCTAACAGATATTGATGCAGATTATAGTGTTGTAAGTGATGCAAAAGACATTGCTATAAAGCATGGACGCAGTGCTGCTTTCTCTAATTTTTATGACAGGTTCAAGGCGCAGGGATTTACGGTTTCCGGAGAAGAGGCCTGGGTTCTTCTTCAGTATCTGCAGATTACCTTTGATTTGGTCCGCTATGTGAATCCGATTACCAGAAAAATGATTCATGTAGAGAAGGACGGAAGAGTATGGGAAACAGAATTTGACTGTTATGCAGTATGGAACTGTAACGAGGGCTGCAGTAATTGTATTTCAGCATCTTGTGTGCGTACGAAAGAGCGTAAGATGAAAATCGAAGCGGCAGACAATGAGGCTTTCCAGATTGTGTCTATGTATGTGGAAATTGAAGGGAAGCCGTGCTGCCTGGAACTAGTGGTTAAAATAGATGACACCTTTGTTCCTCAGGGATATTCCAAGGAAGAGGTTCTTAGTTCTGTTCGTATTCATAAAGAAAATATGTATCTTGACCGGGTGACCGGTATATATAATAAATTCTATTACACAGAGAAGCTTTGCAGAATGGAAGCTGTTGCGGCGGTTGCTATGGCAGATATAAAGGACTTTAAGAGAATTAATGAGAACTTCGGACACCAGACTGGAGATGATGTGCTTCGCAGAGTTGCCGGCGTAATTCATGATGCTGTTGGAGAAAACGGAGATGCACTGAGATATTCAGGGGACAATTTTGTGATGGTATTTTCAGATATTTCTAATGATAAATTTGAGAAAATTCTTGAAGATATCCGCAAAAATGTAGAATCCCTGGTATTTATGGAACTGCCTGGCGTGAAGCTGGAGCTTAATGTTTCAGGCGTATGCCGTCCAGGAAAGGTGGATGAGCTTCTTGATCAGGTGCGAATCTGATTTAATAGCTGTTTTGGGGCTTCATTATGTGAATAAAAAATTGCCAGAGTCATAAGATATATGACTCTGGCAATTTTTGTTATGTAAGAGGAAATTATGTCAGAATTTCATTTAGATTATGTCGTTTCTTTTAATGTATCCCGGAAGTGCCGGGTCAGAAATAACTTCTTTCACATGAAGAATCTTAGCCAGCTTGTCTACAACCTGGTTCTCTACATGTACGCCTTCTCCAATCTCTGCGCCTGCAAGTACAACGCTGTTTTTGATAACAGCACCCTTGTGGATGATGCAGCCACGACCGAGAATAGAGTTCTCAATAGTTCCCTCAACCTGGCAGCCATTGGAAACAACGGAATTGCGGATTTCTGCCGTGCCATAATAATGAGTCGGACAGGAATCGTTTGTACGTGTATAGATCGGCCACTCTGAATCAAACAGGGTCTGAGCAGTTTTGATGTTGATCAGATCCATATTTGCATCGTAGTAGCTCTGGAAATCGGTGATGGAAGCGAAGAATCCACGATGGGAAATTCCGCGGACATCCAGATCATTGTGAAGCTCATTGATAATATCTGTTAAGGTAAAGGCAGAGGAAGTGGCTCTTGCCTTCTTGATCAGATCTACTAACAGGTCCTTCTTCATGATATAGGTATCCATGAAGATATTACGGTTCTTGGCATTGCCGTGGTTTGGCTCAATGGAGAGAACACCCCTCTGTTTGTTCAGATTCAGGATATTACAGTTCAGGTAAGCTTCCTTAGCGTTGTCAACAGAATGATACAGTAAGGTGATATCTGCGCCTGAATCAATGTGCTGCCCGATCAGTGTGGAGAAATCAGCAGAGTATACCATATAATCCGGTGTAATGACAACATATTCATGATGCATTGCTTCAATGCATTCAAGGTTCTCATAGTAAGCTGCGATGTCTGTATTATAGATGTCATTTCTCTTAGCAGTATCGGAGAAAAGAATCTGCAGTCTGCCGCTCTTGGAGTTAATATTATAATGACGGCCTGTACCAATGTGTGAAACAAGTGTACGGGGCTTTTCCTGTACGTAAATCTGGATACGGTCGATGTCACTGTTGCTCAGATTGGAAATCGGGAAGTCGATAACACGATATCTGCCCAGGAAGGAGAATGCTCCGATTGGACGGTAGTCTTCAAGTCCCTCTACTCTGATGTTTTTGGATGATGAGTTTACAATTCCAAATGCCTTATACATATTATTCAGCCCCCTTTACACGTTTCGCAATAAGCTCGATGTGCTCGCTGTCTGCACTTCCTACCAGAGCACCCTTGCCTACAGTAATACCGTTGGCAACAAGAGCGCGTACTACAACAGCGCCGTCTTCCACAACAGCACCTGGCATAAGTACACTGTCAATTACTTTGGCACCGGGCCTTACCTTTGCGCCGGTAAAGATAACAGAATTGGTAACTTCACCCTCAATGATACAGCCCTGGGTTATGTATGCATTCTGAATCTTGGCTTCTGTACCGATATACTGCGGAAGTGCAGTTACATCCTCTGTATAGATAGTCCATGTACGGTCACTTAAGTCAAGCTCGTTATCAGGGCTGAGAAGATCCATGTTTGCTTCCCAGAGGGAATCAATGGTTCCAACATCCTTCCAGTAGCCCTTGAAGCGGTAAGCAAAAAGTCTCTTGCCATCGTTAAGAAGGGTAGGGATAATATCCTTACCAAAGTCATGACTGGACTCCGGATTCTTCATATCTGCAAGGAGAAGCTTGCGAAGGAGCTTCCAGTTAAAGATGTAAATACCCATAGAAGCAAGATTGCTCTGTGGTACAGGTGGTTTCTCAACAAATTCTGTGATACGGTCTGTCTCGCCGTCAGTATTCATAATACCGAAACGGCTGGCTTCTTTAAGAGGAACTTCAATAACTGCAATTGTAGCATCTGCCTGTCTCTCTTTGTGATAAGCAAGCATCTTGTCATAGTTCATTTTATAAATATGGTCGCCGGAGAGAACAAGAAGATACTCTGGAGCGTATTGATCTATAAAATCAATATTCTGGGAAATCGCGTCGGCTGTTCCGCGGTATACGTCAAGTCCGGCATCTGCTTTCTCACGAGGCGGAAGTACATATACGCCGCTGTCCTTGGAATCCAGTCCCCAACGTCTGCCTGCTGCAACATAGCTGTTCAGTTCTACTGACTCATACTGGGTCAGTACGCCGACTACATCAATGCCGCTGTTGGCGCAGTTACTGAGGGGAAAGTCAACGATACGGTATTTCCCGCCATAGGAAACTGCCGGTTTAGCCACTTTGTTGGTAAGATCGTGAAGACGGCTGCCACGGCCGCCAGCCAGAATCATTGCTAACATACTGTTCTGTTTCATGGTGAACCCTCACTTTCATTTCTTTGAGATATATTATACAATCTTTACACAAAAAATTCAATTTTTTTGTGCAAAAAAACCGTAAAAATCAGATGAAATTTAGCTGAATTTTCATTGGTAATTCTGTAAACTTTTCACAGCATCTATATCTTCTGAGGTTACTTTCATGTTGGAAGTAAAGGTTTTGCCGTCAGGAGAGGTGATTTGTACTTCGATTATAGTTCCTTCCGGGATTCCGGCTTGCTGTACAGCTGAAAGAAACTGAGGAAATTTGGGATGTCGTTTGGTAAAGGCATTCCAGAGATTTTTTAGTTCCAGTAATTTCATTGGGTTGATTGCCATATTTTGTTCCTCCTATCGGGGCTGATTAAGTGTTTATTGTTTCGAGCTAAGAATGTGATCCGATACAAAACAGTATATCAGAAAAAAATCATACTGCAAATACTCAGGGGGAAATTACCACGAATATTTTGGAACTGAACTAACATTCTGGAGCAAATGGAAAAAGAATTTGAGAAATACAACGATCATCCGGTTGAAATGTGAAAAAATGTAAAAACAGAAGGAATTTCAGGTAAAATCATGCCTTGTCCCGGAGTATTATTTCATTTATAATTATAACTATAAGGTTTTATAAAAAACAACAGAAAAGGATATATTATGAACGTATTTGATATTTTAGGTCCTGTTATGATTGGTCCTTCCAGCTCACACACAGCAGGGGCAGCCAGAATTGGTCTTGTGACCAGGGCTCTGCTTGGGAAAACTCCGGTGAAGGCGCATATCTTTTTGCACGGTTCCTTTGCGAAAACCTATAAAGGACACGGAACGGATAAGGCACTGGTGGCAGGAATCCTGGGGATGCAGACCGATGACGAGCGCATTCGTTTTTCCCTGGATGTAGCGAAGCGGGAAGGCCTGGAAATTCAGATTGAAACCGGAGAACTGGAAGATGCCCACCCCAATACGGCGGAAATCACCCTGACAGCCGAAGACGGGGAAAAGGTGTCTTTGCGGGGCAGCAGTATCGGCGGAGGTAATATTCTGATCACCCGAGTGAATGGAATGGAGGTTTCCCTTACCGGGCAGAATCCGGCGCTGATCGTTCTTCATAAAGATGCGCCTGGAACCATTGCGGCCGTGACCGAGATCATGGCGGAATATGGTGCCAATATCTGCAGTTTCCATCTGGCGCGGGAAGCCAAGGGAGGTCTGGCAGTCATGACCATCGAGAGCGACAGTTGCTTAGGCCCGGACTTAAATGAGAAGATCAATCAGCTGGAAAATATTTATTCCAGTACTTTGCTTGAGCGCGTTTAAATAATCATTTCTGCAATCTGTATGGTTTGTTTTGTAGCATATTTTGCAGAAGGTTTAAGCGGAATCGTATGAAAAGGAGACCCTTATCGTGGAATTAAACTACCATTCAATAGAAGCCCTGTTAAATGCAGCTAAAGAAAATAACTGCCGCCTGTCCCAGTTGGTCCTTACTCAGCAGGCAGAGCAGATGGAGCTGCCGGAGCAGGAAATATATGAAAAAATGCGGCAGAATTATCAGGTTATGGCATCCTGCATCCAGCCAGGAAGCGCCCCGGACCTGAAAAGTACCAGCGGACTTACCGGCGGCGATGCCTACCGCATGCGTACTGCCGTAGAACAGGGGAAAAACCTGACCGGCCCTCTTCTTGGCGGCGCTCTCTACCGTGCCCTTGCAGTATCGGAATTAAATGCTTCCATGGGAAGAATCGTGGCGGCGCCTACAGCCGGAAGCTGCGGAATCGTGCCGGCAGCAGTGCTGACCATGCAGGAGCAGTACAAGCTTACAGAGAGGGAATGCGTCATGTCCCTTTTTACTGCATCCGCAGTGGGAATGGTAATCGCCAATAATGCTTCCCTTGCAGGAGCCCAGGGCGGCTGCCAGGCAGAGTGCGGCTCTGCTTCCGCTATGGCGGCAGCTGCAATCGTGGAACTGGCTGGCGGTGCCCCGGACATGATCGGTTCTGCAATTGCCACAGCGCTGAAAAATATTCTGGGCCTTGTATGTGACCCGGTAGCAGGCCTTGTGGAAATTCCCTGCATCAAGCGAAACGCCTCCGGAGTGGCTGGCGCTTTCGTGGCAGCTGAGCTTGCCCTTGCAGGAATCCGAAGTGCCATTCCGGCAGATGAAGTAATCTGGTCTATGAAAAAGGTGGGAGATGTTATGCCTGCCGCCCTGAAGGAAACTGCCGAAGGCGGCCTTGCCGCCACCCCAACCGGAAAAATGCTGCACGGGCAGGTATTTGGGGAGTAAAACCGGGAAAGCACACAGGGAAATATTGCAAAATGTTAAAAAACTGTTCCAAAAATTACAAAAATATGTTATCCTTTATTCATAAAATTTTTACAGGGTGACGGAAATGAGAAAGAATTCGAAAGAAAATACGAAGGAACAGGAAATCCCATATTCGTATCTGATAGATAATATAAAGATATTGCTGATATTTCTTGTTGTTTTTAACCATATTATAGCGTTCCAGCTGGTGAAAGAGGACGAAGTCGTCCGCTTCATCTGGTACGGAATCACCATATTCCACATGCCGGCTTTTATTTTTGTTTCCGGATATCTTTCCAAGAAGCCGCAGGACGTATTAAAGAACGTGAAGAACCTGCTGATTCCCTATATTCTGGGCTACACGCTCACATGGGCGTCACAGATCTGGCTGGGAAACCGCATGGATTTCGAGCTGCTCAGACCATCCGGAACCGTTATGTGGTATGTGCTGGCGCTGTTTGCCTACCGCCTCACCATTGAGGCATTTGGCAGAATCCGTTTTATTGTGCCTCTCAGCATTGTTTTTGCACTGTGGGCAGGAACCAGGGCAGAGTTCAGTACCTTTTTATCAGCGTCCCGAATCGTAGTATTTTTCCCGTTCTTTGCAGCGGGCTATTTGTGGAAAAGTGAATACACCAGGGCAATCCGTAAGTTTAAAGGCAAGATCGTAATACCGCTGTTTGCCTTTATCCTTCTGTTTGTTGCCACCAATTACATGATCGGCAACAATATTCCGGTAGCCATTTTCCGTGGAAATCATTCCTATCTGGGAAGCGGCATGGACGATGTGGAAGGAATGGTAGTAAGGGGAATGATGTACCTGATTTCCTTTATTATTATTTTTGCACTGCTGGTACTGATGCCAGACAAACGCCATCCTTTCATTTTCCTTGGAAGAAACACAATGGGAATCTATTTCTTCCACTATCCGATCATGATCGTGATGAACGGGCTTCTGCTCCTGAATATTCCGCAGTTGCTGAATGTGTGGGCTTTACTTGGCGTCTCCTTGATATTTGTGCTGGTTCTGGGATGTCCGCCAGTGAACTGGCTGTATAATAATGTGCTCAGCCTGCTTACCTTCCTTATTTTCAAAAGAGAAAAGAAAGAAGAGGAGGACGAAGAAGTACTGGAAGATGAGTACGACAACAAAAATCAGGAAGATAAATTTGCAAAGCTTGCAGAACGGCGAATGGCAATTGATGAGCTTGCCGCCATGCTGGACGCAGAAGACAGTGAAGAACATAAAGAGTATGAGCAACATGAATTGTATGAAGAGCATGGAGAACATGAAGAAGG
This sequence comes from Blautia segnis, assembly GCF_014287535.1. Taxonomy (NCBI): domain Bacteria; kingdom Bacillati; phylum Bacillota; class Clostridia; order Lachnospirales; family Lachnospiraceae; genus Blautia; species Blautia segnis. The sequence goes on from NZ_JACOOT010000006.1 coordinate 23,371, forward strand.
ACAGTCCTGACGGATTGTCTTTCTTTGACAGGAGAGAATATTATGAAGCGAGTGATCACTTATGGAACCTTTGATCTGTTTCACGAGGGCCATTATAATATTTTAAAAAGAGCCAAAGCGCTGGGCGATTATCTGATCGTGGGTGTAACCAGCGAGAGTTATGACATTGAGCGCGGCAAGCTGAATGTGCGCGACAGTCTTCTGAAAAGAATTGAAAACGTGCGGCGCACCGGTTTTGCAGACGAGATTATCATAGAAGAGTATCAGGGACAGAAGCTCAGTGATATTATTAAGTACAAGGTGGATCTGCTTGTGCTCGGCTCTGACTGGCGGGGCAAATTTGATTACCTCAAGGATTACTGCGATGTGAAGTATCTGGAGCGGACCAAGAACATTTCCAGCACCGAGCTTCGGGGCGAAGGAAGCACCTACACGGTAGGCGTGGTTACAGATGACGATGAGGACAGTGGTATTGTATGGGAGACGAAATATGTCAGCGGTCTTCATGTAGAATGTGTTTTTTCCGAGAATGAAGATGCGGCCAGGTCCTTCTGCGACAAATACGAACTGGATTCCTACTACTGTGTGGAAGCCCAGACCAGCGAATGGGAGCCAGGCTTTGACTGCTTTTTGTCTCAGGTAGATATTGTATATATTAAGACAGAGCAGGCGAAGCGGGAGCTTTATATCAGGAAAGCTTTGGAGAGCGGAAAGCATGTGATCAGCGATGCTCCTATGACTGGGAACAAGGAGAAGCTGAAGGAGCTTTTCGCCCTTGCTGCGAAGAACAAGGTGCTGCTGGTTGAGAAGATTACGCTGGTTTATCTGCGTGCCTTTAATCAGCTGGTATGGCAGACCCACAGTGCTCTTGTGGGTGAGATCGTAAGTGTGAAATGTTCTATTTCCCAGGATCACTTTGAAGGCGGCAGAAGCTTTTCGGAGACGGCGGTGCAGCCATTGTGTGCGATCATCAAGATCCTTGGGAAAAATTATCTGGAAGTAAAATCCAATGTGGTGAAGGATAAAGCGGGAAAATGTATTTATGATATGATCACCATGCGGTATCCAGATGCCCTTGCCACCATTGAAATCGGTACCACAGTAGATGTGGAGGATGAGTTTGTGGTGATCGGTACCAAAGGCCGTGTGACCATTCCCAATGACTGGTGGAACACCGGATATTTCGAAGCGAAGATCGATGACAGCAAGGGACTGAAACGATACTGCTTTAACTTTGAGGGCAACGGGCTTCGGTACCTTCTGCAGGAACTGCTGATTATGATTAGTGACGAGAGAACAGAATGCACCCGTCTTTTCAATGAGGAATCTGAGACGCTGGCGGACATTCTGGAAATAATAAATCAGAGGGGATAAAAATGACAGAGAAACAGGAACGTCTGCTGCAGCTTTTGGGCGAGTTTGCCCGGATCTGCAGGGAAAATGATCTGAAATACGTGACTGCGGAAAAGACGGCTCTTGGCGTGATGCAAAGAGGCGGCTTCCTTCCGGGAGACGATACGGTGACTGTTTATATGCCGGCAGAGGACTGGCATAAGCTGATGAATCTGGCAGGAACTGTGCTTGAGGCAAACCGCACTCTTTTGTGCCTGGAAAGTGACAGCAGCTTCGGCAGTGTTGGTGCGGCATATGCATCTACGGACCGCTGTGCCCTGCGCAGGCATCAGATTATGGGAAACGGATGTGCAGGAGAACGCATTGATGTGTTTTTGCTGGACCCTGTTTCAGCGGATAAGGAAGAATATGAGAAATATTGTGCCGATTTGATGGTATATGCAGATCTTGCAGACCCGGGGCAGGTGTACGGCGACCGATGGGAAATTTCCGGGGCTGCCTATAAACGGGGGCTTCTTTCCTGTCAGGTTACGGGGAAAGACCGCGTGCTGAAGAAGCTGGAAGAGAATTTGCAGGTGCATGAAACAGAAGAATGCCCGCGCTATGCGGTGCGCTCAGGGGAGGTTCCTTTCCTTTTGGAAAAGGATATGCTTTTTCCTGCAAAAGAAAAAGAATTCCAGGGCATTTCGGTAATGGTGCCGGGGCAGATCTGCCAGTATCTCATAGAATGGTATGGAGATGAATGGTCCTGTTTTTCAGATTATGAAAAGCCGGAATCCCAGGAAATGGCTGAGGTAGAGGGCTTGTCAGATCAGGAGTTTCGCAAGGATTATATGCCAGGTATCCGCAAGGGAAAGCTTCTGAGATCCTGTACCGGACAAAAAGTACACGTTTTGTCCAGTGCCAAAAAGGAACATCAGCTGAGGGAGAACAATGCTCAGATTCTGGGAAGTGACACGAAAATGGCGCTGGAAAACCAGATCCAGAAGTGCGGACAGAGCATAAAGAGCCTTCTGGAACAGCAGGATTTCCAGAAATTAAGCGAAATTTTTTCGGAATATTACAAGGTACAGTTGAGCGAAGAGTTTATTGGACGAAAAGCTCTTAAAGGGCTTTATGAATTTTATCATCCTGTGCTGATGGAGATTGGTGCGGAGAATTTTTATGCGGCAGTGCTTACGCTTGTGTATAAGGAGCAGATCGGCAGAGCGAAAAGACTGCTGGAGATTCGGGAACAGACAGGTGCGCTCTCCCCGGAAGCGGCACAGCTGAAGGCAAATCTGGAGATTTTTGAAAAAGCAGTATCTGATTATGAGTGCAGGCATTTCCAGGAGGCGGAGGATGCACTGGAGCCGCTTTTGGAGCGCTATCCCAAGGTTCCGGGCTTTATGAAACTGAAGAGCCGCTTCCTTATGGAACATGCCCGCAATGGAATTGAGCGGGTGGAAGCGGAGCTTTATATGGATGAAGCCTTGCGTATTTTCCCGGAGGACGGATATTTCCTGAAATACAAAGGGGAACTGCAATGGATGCTGGGAAAATGTGCGGATGCGCTGGAAATTTTCGCAGATGCCCGTGAGCACACGGACAATCAGGTGGTTCTGCATGAACTGGACCAGTTCCTGACACCATACTGTAAGGAAACCGTCAATACCTGTCAGATGCTTCTGGACGCCGGGCAAAAAGACGGGGCAAAGAGGCTGATTGAGCTTTGGGGCAGGCTTTTGCCGGGAAATCTGCGGATTCAGGAGTGCTATGACCTGGTTCGCGTCAGCACGGCGAAGACCTATACAGAGATGGAAGCCGTGGCTGAGAAAATTATGGAACAGATTCAGAAGGATGGAAGGGGTGCGTCTGGCGCGGAGAAGGGCAAGGAACGTTACAGAGCTGCCCTGACCAGAGCATGGGAGCGTCTGGGCTATCCCAAAGAACTAGCGCAGATTCGCACAGATCTTATTTTTACCAAAGAGACTGGTGATATGGAGTGGCTGGCGGAGAAAGCCAAGGACTGCCAGATCCGCAAGGAGAAACGTGCCCAGGTATATAAGCTGATCGGTGATATCAAAAGAAAACAGGGCCAGACAGATGCGGCCTTTGACAATTATAAGAAAGCAGTGGACTGCGGCGGAAAAGGTTATGTGAACATTGAGCTTTACCGGATCTTTTTCGCAGATCTTCTGGAAGGCAGCAAACGGGCTGCGGCATACGCAAAGGTTCTGGATGCTTCCGAATATCTGGATCGCTGGCTGGGCAGATATGGCAGCACAGAGGAACTGCAGCTGCTTGTAAAGGAATTAGCTGGAAATAGTCAGTATCTGAAGATTGCAAAGGAGAATCACCTGGAAAAAACGGTGCCGCAGACCGCGGAGCAGGAAAACAGAAAAGAAAGCTATCTGGACCGCAGCTGGGATTATGTGAAATTCTGCGCGTCCAAGATCGCTCTTGAGAAAGAATACCTGGAAAACAAAGATTGTATCATTAATTTATATAAGAATAAAGACTATCCGGCTCTTGAGAAGATGTTTGCCCGGTATACAGAGGCAACGGTGAAGAGCATGGAAACGGATGAGGTTTTTGTTCCGGACGAGGAACTGCAGCATATTTTTGTGGATGTGCTGGAGAAAACCGGAAATGTGAAGCTGAAAAAGAAAGTGGAAAAATACTGGAAATAAAGAAAGGCAGACCAAATGAAAGTAACAGATTATATTGTGGAATTTCTTCAGAGAAAAGGGATTCATGATTTCTTCGGATATCAGGGAACCATGATCGCCCATCTGGTAGATTCCATTGAGAAAAATCCCAATACCAGAAGTCATTCCAGCTACAATGAGCAGGGCGCTTCTTTTGCTGCCTGCGGATATGCCCAGGCAGGAGAAAAATGTGCCTGCGCTTATGCCACCAGCGGACCTGGTGCAGTGAATCTGATTTCTGGAATTGCAGACGCATATTTTGATTCCCTTCCGGTGATTTTTCTTACCGGACAGCTGAACACCTATGAATACTCCGGAATCCCCGGGCTGAGGCAGCAGGGATTCCAGGAAATCGACATTGTGGCCATGACCAGACCTGTGACCAAATATGCAGTGCAGATCCGTGAGGATGAAGATATTGTAAAAGAACTGAACAAAGCATGGCATATTGCGAATACAGGACGAAAGGGACCTGTACTGATTGACCTTCCCATGAACATTCAGCGCGGGGATGTGAAGAACCCGGTTTATGAGATGAGCCTGGAAAATATAAACCTGGGTGATGTGAATTCGGAAAAATTAGAGATGGAAGAGCTGGGCCAGATGGATATGCGCTCAGAAAAAATAGGATCAAAGGAATCTGGGGCGAAAATCGAAAATTCCGGAATTGCAGAGACTGCGTTATTTAATGTATCTGCTGATGTGAAGGAATGCGCAGCTGCCATCCGCAGTGCCCTTCAGGAAGCGAAGCGCCCGGTAATCATGCTGGGCCACGGCGTCAGCGACAAGGCAGTTCGCGAAGAACTGTTTGCCCTTGCCCGCCAGTGGAAGATCCCGGTAATCACAAGCGTGTTGGAAATGTCCGCACTATCCTGGGACGATCCGCTGAACTTCGGCTGTATCGGCGGCGCTTACGGCCACCGCTACGCCAACATGATCGCCAATGCCAAAAGTGACCTTCTGATCTGTCTTGGCATTTCCCTCTGCACCCGCCAGATTGGCACCAAGGTGCATGAGTTTGCAAAAGGCGCGAAGATTATTCGTGCGGATATTGACTCTTATAATCTGCGGAGAAACATTCACGAAAACGGAACGAACGAACTGAAATTCTGCGTGGACGCAGCAGATGTGATTCATATGTTAGCTGGTTGGACAGGAAATGAAACAGGCGTTTCAATAAACAGAACTGGTGAGGCAGAAATTCATAGTTGGAATCTGGCACACCTTGATTTCACAGAATGGCTTTCTGTGTGTACAGACATCCGCAGTTCTTTAAGAGCTGTGGACGACGCAATTCCGGAACGTTATCCCAACCGTATGATCGCAGATTTAAGTGATCTGCTTGCAGACACTTCCGCAGTAGCAATTGACGTGGGACAGCACATGGTATGGAGCTATCAGTCCTTCCACAACCAGAAGAACCAGAAGCTTCTTTTCTCCGGCGGACATGGTGCCATGGGCTATGCCCTTCCTGCAGCCATCGGCGCCCATTACGCCACTGGAAAGCCAGTAGCCTGCATCTGTGGAGACGGTGCATTCCAGATGAATATTCAGGAATTAGAATGGGTGAAGCGTGAGAATCTTCCTATTACCATGATCGTAATGAACAACCACGCTCTTGGAATGATCCGCCACCTGCAGCGTGACTACTTTGAGCAGGTATATGCAGACACTGCAGAAGGAACCGGATTCTCTTCCTGTAACTTTGCAGAAGTAGCCAGAGCATACGGTCTGACCAGTACCTGTATGGAAGCAGAAGCAGTGAAGGATAATGCTGCCGGTTTCTTCTGCAGCACAATTGCCCCACGCCTTCTTGAAATCCTTCTGGAGCCTGGAACCTACGCCTACCCAAAAACCTGCCTTGGGGAGCCCATCCACAACCAGCAGCCATACATTCCAAAGGAGATTTATAACAGACTGATGAGTCTTTAAAGAAAGGACACGCTTTCATGAGTAAAGTCACCATAATCACCGGCGGCACATCCGGAATTGGCAGGGGGATCGCGGAGAAGATCCTGGCCAATTCGGGAGCCGATGATATTCTATACGTAAGCTTCGGGCACAATCAGAAACAAGCCGAAGAATTTCTCCATGCCCAGTCCGAAGCTGACCAGAAGAAACTCCGTCTGATCCAGGCCGACATGTCCTCCTATGATCAGATGATGAACTTTGTCACCCGGATCAAAAAAGAAACCGACCACGTAGACTGGCTGGTAAATAACGTGGGCATCAGCACCTATGCCAAATACGAAGACTACACCTTCGAAGAATGGAGCAAAATCGTAAACACCAACCTGTCCGTCCCTGTATTTCTGGTAAAAGAACTCCGCCCCATCATAAGAGAAGGCGGCAGTATCCTGTTCACAGGCTCCTACGCCGGACAGCAGGCTTACTCCTCTTCTCTGGTCTACGGAGTAACCAAATCCGCCATCCATTTTCTTACCAAATCCCTGGTCAAAGAACTGGAACCCAAGCAGATCCGCGTAAACGCCATCGCCCCCGGCTTCATTGAAACCAGCTGGCACAAAAACCGCACCCCGGAAAGCTATGAGCGGATCAACCGCAAAATTGCTCTCCACCGCTTCGGCGAAATCTCCGAAGTAGCAGATATGGCATACGAAATTTTGAAAAATGGATACATGAACGGCAGCATCGTAGATATTCATGGCGGATATGACTATTTTTAATTGATTTTAAAACAATGATGTGATAAAGTATCACCATTGCCGTTTGAAAGAGAGGACAAAACATTGCTGAAAAGTGATGAAAAATATCAGGATTATGTAAAAATCCTGGAAGAAGAACTGATTCCCGCAATGGGCTGCACGGAACCAATCGCCATCGCCTACGCAGGAGCAGTGGCAAGAGAAACTCTTGGCTGTCTGCCCGATGAGCTGGACATCCAGGTAAGCGGGAACATTATCAAGAATGTAAAAAGCGTAATCGTTCCAAACACAGGCGGAATGCGCGGAATCGCAGCTGCACTGTGTGCAGGCGTGATCGCAGGAGACGCGCAGGCTCTTCTGGAAGTAATCGCCGGGGTAACACCAGCACAGAAAGAAGAAATCAAGACGTACATGAATCAGGTAAAGCTGAAAATCACGCCAGCTTCCTCCGGTCATGTGTTTGAAATTGATGTGACCGTTTCCGGCAGGAACGGAAATGCCCGCGTGCGGATCATAGACAATCACACCAACATTATTCTTGTAGAGAAAAACGGACAGCCCATTTTCACAAAAGACGTCTGTTCAGAAGAGAAAGAAATTAAAACGGATCATTCTGTATTAAATATAGAAGACATCATTGATTTCGCCAACACAGTAGATGTGGAAGATGTGCGGGAAGTTCTGGAACGCCAGATCCGCTACAACATGGCCATTTCCGAGGAAGGCCTGCGCGGCAATTACGGTGCCAATATCGGAAAAGTGCTTCTGCACACCTACGGCGATAACATCAAGATCCGCGCCAGAGCCAAGGCGGCAGCAGGCTCAGATGCCAGAATGAATGGCTGTGAGCTTCCGGTAGTGATCAATTCGGGAAGCGGCAATCAGGGAATGACCGCCAGCATTCCGGTTATTGAATTTGCAAAGGAACTGCAGGTTTCCCATGACAAAATGCTCCGTGCCCTGGTGCTGTCCAATCTTGTGACCATTCACCTGAAAACCGGAATTGGAACCCTTTCCGCTTACTGCGGTGCGGTAAGTGCAGGCTGCGGAAGCGGTGCCGGAATTGCTTATCTTTACGGCGGGGACTATAAAGTTATCGCCCACACCATCGTCAATTCCCTGGCAATCGTTTCCGGAATCATCTGCGACGGAGCCAAGGCATCCTGTGCAGCCAAAATTTCCGCAGCTGTGGATGCTGGAATCATGGGCTATGAAATGTACATACAGGGACAGCAGTTTTATGGCGGGGACGGAATCGTCACCCACGGCGTAGAAAATACCATCCGGAATGTAGGTCAGCTTGCAAAAGAAGGAATGTGCGAGACGGACAAGGAAATCATCCGGATCATGGTTGGAAAAGGAGATGAGATGAAAGCATTATGAGATTGAAATACATATTAAAAAGAATACTGATCGCCATTCCCACTTTTTTCGGAATCACCATACTGGCGTATTTCATTCTGAACCTTGCACCAGGTTCTCCGTTGGATGCACTTCTGGCGGACCCGGGAATCACTCCCGCAGAGCTGGAGCGTAAACGTGTGGCACTGGGACTGGATCAGCCGGTGATCGTTCAGTATTTTACATGGCTGAAACAGCTGCTTACAGGAAATCTTGGATTTTCCTACAGTACACAAAGGCCGGTTGCCACAATGATCCTGGAGAGACTTCCAGCCACTGCAATCCTGGCTGCAAGCTCTATTCTGCTTTCTTTGGTGGTATCGATTCCTCTTGGAATTTTTGCGGCATCCAAGCCGAACTCAAAAAGAGATTATTTCTCCGGCGGACTTTCCATGCTGATGATGGCAACGCCCAACTTCTTTGTTGGTCTGGTATTTATTTACCTGTTTGCTATTGTATTCCAGATTCTGCCATCTGGCGGAATGTACAGTTCCAGCGGAGCACGTACCTTTGGAGATCTGATGAAGCATATGATCCTGCCATGCCTGGTGCTTTCCTTCCAGCAGATCGGAGGCTGGGTAAGACATATGCGAAGCAGTATGCTTGAGGTTATGCAGGACGATTACATCCGTACCGCCAAGTCCAAAGGTCTTGGAAAATGGAAGGTAATCATGAAGCACGCCCTGAAAAACGCCCTCACTCCGGTTGTTACAGTAGTAGGCATGTCCATTCCTTCTATTGTAGGAGGAGCAGTCGTAACGGAGCAGGTTTTCGGCTGGCCAGGAATCGGTTCCCTTATGGTAACTGCCATCAACGGAAGAGATTATCCGGTTATTATGGGTGTTACCGTTATGATTGCGGCGGCAGTTCTGATCGCAAACATTCTTACTGATGTGGCGTACGGCATCCTGGATCCGCGAATCAGCTATAAATAAGGGAGGATAGAAGAAAAGAAATGAAAAAACAGAAAAACGAAAATGTAAGCTATCTTTCCGAGGTACTTGATAAACTGAAAGAACATAAAATGGCTATGGCAGGTCTGGTGGTTCTCATTCTGGAGATTTTGATGGTGGTTTTTCTCCCCATTATCCTGAACCTGGATCCCTACACATCTGACTATACCGCCTTTTCCGCGGCACCAAGCGGGGCACATATTCTGGGAACAGATGCTATTGGCCGAGATGTTTTTGCCCGTCTGATGTATGGCGGAAGAACCTCTCTGCTGGTTGGTTTTGTTTCCACGCTGATCAGCTGTGCCATCGGCGTTCCCCTTGGACTGGTGGCTGGTTATGCGAGAGGAAAGGCAGAAGCAATTATTATGCGAATTGCAGATATTTTCATGTCTTTCCCGTCAATTGTATTGATCCTGGTACTGGTTGCAGTTCTGGGACCATCTGTGTGGTCTGTAACCTGCGTAATTGGTGTTCTGGGATGGACACAGTTTGCCAGACTGATCTATGCCAATGTACTTTCTGTATCGGAAAAAGAATACGTGGAATCTGCAAGAGCAATTGGAACTTCTAATTTCAAAATCGTGACAAAGTATGTTCTTCCAAACTCCTTTGCCCCGATTCTGATCGCGATCACATTCCAGATGGCAAGCGCCATCCTTTCCGAATCATCCTTAAGCTTCCTGGGAATGGGTGTGCAGCCGCCGGGAGCAAGCTGGGGAAATATGCTCTATGACGCACAGTCCATCACTGTGCTTTCCCAGAAGTTATGGATCTGGCTCCCGCCGGGACTTGCCCTTCTGATCACAGTACTGAGCATTAACTTCCTGGGTGACGGTATCCGCGATGCCCTGGACCCGAAGATCAAGCTGTAATATAGTTTACACACCTTATGAAATAAAAGTAAGCTGTCATGGGCTTATGGCACATTAGAGCCTGTTTAAAAAATCATTCCTGCAATCTGCACGCCCTACTTTGCGGTATATTTCACCCGAATTCGGTTGTCGTAGCACGCTACGACGCCCTCATCCGGGTAAAATCTCCCACAAATTGTGACGCACATCTTGCAGAAAGCCTTTTTCAAACATGCTCTGGCAGAGACTTTTATAATACATATGCCGGGGAAAAACAGTTGCTGAACGCAATGCGGACAGCGGCAGAAGCCCTGACTGAAGGAAAAAAGGAGGAAACATATGAAACTCAACATGAAAAAAGCGGCAGCTCTTCTTCTTGCTGGAAGCATGGTTGCAGCTTATGCCGTTCCGGCAGCAGCTGAGACAGAAGAAAAAGTGGTAACTGCAGCAATGGATCAGGCATGGGATACTATGATGCCGCTGAACACCACCAGCAATTACACCCGTTTTATTTGTGACCAGATTTATGACCGTCTGACACAGACAAACGCAGACGGCACCATCGAGGGACGTCTTGCCCAGTCATGGACAGTAAATGATGCCAGTGATGCAGTAACCTTCAAGCTTCATGAGGATGCAGTATGGTCTGATGGCGAGCCTGTAACAGCAGAGGATGTTGTATTCAGCTATCAGATGTATTCAGATCCTTCTGTAGAGGCAAAGAGCCGTTATCATCTGGAATATATTGCAGGTGTAGATGAGTCCGGTGCAGAGCTTTCCGAGGATTCTATTGAAGTAACTGCAGATAGCGAATACGAAGTAACCTTCAAATTAAAAGAGGCTATGTACCCGGATACCTTCCTTCAGGATATAGACACTGTTTTCATCATTCCGAAGCATGTGTTTGAGGGTAAAACAGCAGAAGAGATCAATGCTCCTGATCTTTGGGCAAACCCGGTTGGCTCCGGTCCATTTATCTATGACAGTGAGATTAACGGCGAGCGTATGGAGTTTACAAAGAATGAAAATTATTATCTTGGAGCTCCGAATATTGATCGTCTTATTATCCGTGTGGTACCGTCTGCAAACGTTCTTTCCGGTCTTATGAACGGTGAGCTTGACATGATTGGATTTGGTTCCGTACTGACAGATGACTGGGAAACAGCCAAATCCCAGGATAATCTGGTAACAGAGTCTATTCCTACCACTTCATATTCTACCTTGATCTTCAATACTCAGAAGGAATATCTGACTCAGGAAGTTCGTCAGGCACTGAATATGGCAATTAACCGTGATGTACTGGTAAATGGTCTTCTTATGGGTGAGGGAACTCCGATCATGACTCCGATCGCTCCGGTAAGCCCATACTACAACGACAAGGTTCAGGTTCAGTACGATCCTGAAAAAGCAAAAGAAATGCTTGCAGAAGCTGGATTCCCGGCTGGCCAGACACTGAAATTCTTCATTTCCTCCGGAAGCAGCATTACAGAGAGATGCGCAGCCCTGATCGTGCAGGATTTCGCAAATGTGGGCGTAAATGTAGAAATTGAGCAGATGGATTTTGCAACACTGATGAGCCGTATGTTAGACGGCGAGCATGACCTTGGAATCATCGGTTCCGGCGGAACTCTGGATCCAAGCGAGAGCCGCGAGATGATCTATCCGGGAAGCTCCGTAAACTTCTGCCAGCTTCAGGATACAGAGCTTTCTGACCTGATCGACAAAGGAAATGCAGAGCTTACTTTCGAAGCAAGAAAACCATACTTTGACGAGTATCAGGAAAAAGTTGTGGAAAAAGCAGCTATGGGATACTTATATACAAAGAATCTTCTCACTGCCTACAATAAGAGCATGAAGAACCTGAATGTTGCAGACTTCAACGGACTGAACTGGTCTTCCTGGGAGTGGGATAAAGAATAAGAAACAGGGGAAAAGGACATAAGCCTTTATGGCTTATGTTCCTGAAACCCGCCAGGCGTGAGAATGTGGCGGCTGAAAAGGTGATTCTCATATCTGGCGGATTTCAGGAACAGAAAAGTGATGGTTCACTTACAGTAATAAGAAAAAAGGAGTACAACTATGGCATCTTTGCTTTCCGTAGAGAATTTACAGGTACAGTTTCAAACCAAAAAAGGCATTAATACAGCCGTTGACGGCGTAAGCTTTTCCATAGAAAAAGGCAGAATCCTTGGAATCGTAGGAGAATCCGGCTGCGGCAAAAGCGTTACCTCCATGTCCATTCTTCAGCTTCTTGGCAGCAACGCCCGGATTTCCGGCGGCAGCATTAAGCTGGATGGAAAGGAACTGGTAGAACTTCCGGAGAAGGAAATGTGTAAGATCCGGGGAAATGATATTGCAATGATCTTCCAGGATCCTATGACAGCCCTGAATCCTACCCTGACCATTGGAAACCAGCTGATGGAGCCGATCATGCTTCACCAGAACTGCAATAAAAAGGAAGCCTGGACAAGGGCTGTGGATGTTCTGAAACGTGTTGGGATCGCAGCACCGGAGAAACGAATGAAGGAATATCCTCATCAGCTTTCCGGAGGTATGCGCCAGAGAGTCATGATCGCCATGGCTGTTTCCTGCGAGCCGCGCCTTCTGATCGCGGACGAGCCCACCACAGCGCTGGACGTAACCATCCAGGCACAGATCCTGGAGCTGATGTGCGAGCTCCGGGAAAAAATGGGAACCGCGATCATGCTCATCACCCACGATATGGGCGTAGTTGCAGAGACTGCGGATGATGTGCTTGTGCTTTATGCAGGCAAGGCTGTGGAATACGGCAGCATTGAGGATATTTTTGAAAGACCGAAGCATCCCTACACACAGGGACTTCTGAATTCCATTCCAAGACTTGACGAGGATGTGGAAATGCTGAATACCATCGAGGGTACCGTGCCTGCACCGGATGCCATGCCGTCTGGCTGCAGATTTGCTCCCAGATGTCCTTATGGAAATCCGCGCTGCATGACAGAAAAACCTGGCGTTTACCACGCAGAGAATTCTCTGGTAAGCTGCTTCAGATACGAGGGTGAGAAATAATGAGCGAGAACACGAACATTTTGTTGGAAACAAAAAATTTATCCAAATATTTTACAGGGAAAAAAGGTCTTCTGAACCGTCAGCCAGCCCAGGTAAAAGCGGTAGACCATGTAAGCCTTACTGTAAATAAAGGAGAGACCCTGGGTCTGGTAGGAGAGTCCGGCTGCGGAAAATCCACTCTTGGCAGAACCATTCTCCGCCTGATTCCTGCAACAGAAGGACAGGTACTTTATAACGGGGAAGACATTCTTACCTATGACAAGAAAAAAATGTGGGAAATGCGCCGGAAGCTGCAGATCATTTTCCAGGATCCATACAGCTCCCTGAATCCAAGAATGACGGTTTACGATCTGATCAGTGCGCCTCTTGAGGTATATAAGATCGGCACCAAAGCAGAGCGCAGGGAAATGGTGGAAGAGATCCTTCAGGAGGTTGGACTTGACAAACAGTACCTGAACCGTTTTCCCCATGAGTTTTCCGGCGGACAGAGACAGCGAATCGGAATCGCAAGGGCACTGATCCTGAATCCGGAATTTGTTGTCTGTGACGAGGCGGTATCCGCTCTGGACGTATCGGTCCGTGCCCAGGTGCTGAACCTGATGAGAAATATGCAGCAGAAGAAAAATCTGACGTATCTGTTTATTTCCCATGACTTAAGCGTGGTCCGCCACATCAGCGACCGCATTGCCGTTATGTATCTTGGAAGTGTGGCAGAGGTTGCTGAAAAAGCCCAGCTTTATTCCAATCCTATGCATCCCTATACCAAAGCGCTTCTTTCCGCCATTCCGCTTCCGGATGTGAAAAAGAAACGCCAACGCATCATTCTGCAGGGGGATGTGCCAAGCGCTTACAACCCGCCTTCAGGATGTAAGTTCCATACCCGCTGTCCATACGCAACAGACCGCTGCAAACAGGAAATTCCAGTGCTTCGCCAGATGGAAAAAGGACATCAGGTGGCCTGTCACAGAACTGAAGAATTAATGTGATAATAAGGCGAAGCGGGCGGCAGAAATGCCATAAAAAAACATAAGAATTATATGCAAAAGACTTGACGGATATGTCTGCTGTGTGGTAAACTGTACAAGCGACATGGAAGTTAGGTCTTTTTTTTATGCCGAAAAATGGTGGCGGATACACCGAAGAGGCTGGATTTAAGACCATGCAAATGAAAACACTGGAGGTGGAAGTTGTGCGCGTTAGGATTACATTAGCATGTACAGAGTGCAAGCAGCGTAACTACAATATGACCAAGGAGAAAAAGAACCATCCTGAGAGAATGGAAACCAAGAAATATTGTAAGTTCTGCCAGAGACACACAATGCACAAGGAAACAAAATAGTCACTTTAGATTGTGAGGTTAGGCTATGCAAGAAAAAGAGAAATCTGCAGGCAAGACCGCCAAGGCTAAGGAATCTAAGAAATCCTGGTTCCAGGGGCTGAAGGCAGAGTTCAATAAAATTGTCTGGACAGACCGCGAGACACTGATGAAACAGTCAGTTGTTGTTATTGTCATAACCGTAATTCTCGGTGTGATCATCAGTGTGATGGATGCAGGCATTCTGGAATGCATTAATCTTTTAATCAAATAAGGACAAAGGTGATTGTATGTCAGAAGCAAAATGGTACGTTGTCCATACCTATTCCGGTTATGAGAACAAGGTAAAGGCCAACATTGAGAAGACAATTGAAAACCGACATCTTGAGGATCAGATTCTGGAAGTACGGGTTCCTCTGGAAGACGTTGTGGAGATGCGTAACGGCGTTTCCAAACAGGTTCAGAGAAAAATGTTCCCAAGCTATGTTCTTATCAACATGGTCATGAACGACGATACCTGGTATGTTGTCCGGAATACACGTGGAGTGACTGGTTTTGTTGGTCCGGGATCCAAGCCTGTACCGCTCACAGAAGAAGAAATGAAACCGCTGGGCATCAAAGATGAGACTGTCCGCGTAGATTTCGCTGAGGGCGATACTGTTGTAGTAACAGGCGGAGCCTGGAAAGAGACTACAGGCGTTGTTACTGCGATCAATCCGCAGAAGCAGCTTGTAACGATCAATGTAGAGATGTTTGGACGCGAAACACCGGTTGTGATCAGTTTCGCAGAAGTTCAGAAAATGTAACAGACAAAGGTAACACAATATCGTGGGAGGGACATACCCCCGCCAATACCACATAGGAGGTGCCGAAAATGGCAAAAAAAGTAACAGGATATATCAAATTACAGATTCCCGCTGGTAAAGCAACTCCAGCACCACCTGTAGGTCCGGCTCTTGGACAGCACGGTGTAAATATCGTTCAGTTTACAAAAGAGTTCAACGCAAGAACAGCTGATCAGGATGGTATGATCATTCCTGTAGTAATCACTGTTTATGCAGACAGAAGTTTCAGCTTCATAACCAAGACTCCGCCGGCTGCAGTTCTTCTTAAGAAAGCTGCAAACATCAAATCCGGTTCCGGCGTACCGAACAAAACAAAAGTTGCTAAAGTTACAAAGGCTCAGGTTGAGGAAATCGCTCAGCTTAAGATGAAAGACTTAAATGCAGCATCCATCGAAGCAGCAGCAAGCATGATTGCTGGTACTGCAAGAAGTATGGGAATTGAAGTAGTTGATTAATCACAAATAGTAAGTGGGAGGGCTTTTCCCCGCAAATACCACAGGAGGTTATAGAAATGAAACGAGGAAAGAAATACGTGGAAGCTGCTAAGGCAGTAGACCGCGCAACATTATACGATACTAACGAAGCTATCAGCTTAGTTAAAAAAGCTGCTGTAGCTAAATTTGACGAGACTATCGAAGTTCATATCCGCACAGGCTGCGATGGACGTCATGCAGATCAGCAGATCCGTGGAGCAGTTGTTCTGCCGCACGGTACTGGTAAAAAAGTTCGCGTTCTTGTATTTGCTAAGGATGCGAAGGCTGAGGAAGCTAAGGCAGCAGGCGCTGACTTTGTAGGCGCTGAGGATCTTATCCCGAAGATCCAGAACGAAGGATGGCTTGACTTTGACGTTGTTGTTGCAACTCCAGACATGATGGGTGTTGTTGGACGTCTTGGTCGTGTACTTGGACCGAAAGGTTTAATGCCAAACCCGAAGGCTGGTACAGTAACAATGGATGTTACAAAAGCTGTTAATGATATCAAAGCTGGTAAGATTGAGTATCGTCTTGACAAATCAAACATTATCCATGTGCCGATCGGTAAAGCTTCCTTTACTGAGGAGCAGTTAAGCGACAACTTCCAGACGCTGATTGGAGCTATTGCAAAGGCTAGACCTAGCACACTGAAAGGACAGTATTTAAAGAGCGTTGTTATCGCTCCGACAATGGGACCTGGTGTGAAGATCAACCCGATCAAATTAGCTTAATAGATGAGATGAAGAGAGCATTCACCGTAAGGTGGGTGCTCTTTTTGCGTGAAAGGAACGTGAATTTTGTGATTCGACTGATTTTTATAGAAATTTAAGAGAAAGGTGTGATAGGATAGCAAGTATACTAACAGGACTGGAGGTGCTTTACAGTGGCACAGTATAGGGACAGGGGCAGAAGAGAAGGCCGAGCAATTGAAGAGAACAATAGAAATGTCTGCGGTACGGCGAAAAAGGAAAAGCGTAAAAGCACCAGGAAACGGAAGCTGCGAAAAAAGCAGCAGAGACGGCGGATTCTGGTGAGTGCGTTAATAGAAGTTATAATTTTGCTTTTGCTGGCAGGCGCTTTTTGCTGGGAAAGAGGGCTGAAGGCCAGAGTAATCGGACTTGCAGGGTATTTTGACGGGCCGCCTGTAAAGGAATTGGATGTGATGGGCGTGAATAGCTCAAATGTAATTTTGATGGACGCAAAAAGCGGAAAGATAATCGGCAATCTAAATGGAGAGGAACGGATTTATCCGGCCTCAATGACAAAGATTATGACGGCAATTGTGGCATTGGAGACATTTTCTGATTTGGACAGAAAAATTACATTAAGTGAAGATATTTTCTACGTTTTGAACGGGCAGGATGCCACCCAGGCAGGCTTTCAGCCTGGAGAAGAGGTTCGGCTCCGGGATCTGGTGTATGGAGTGATTTTACCGTCAGGAGCTGAGTGCTGTCTGGCGCTGGCAAATGAGGTGTCTGGATCAGAAAAGGCATTTGTGGAGAAGATGAATCAGAAGGCAAAAACCATTGGAATGAAGAACACCAATTTCGTGGACTGCACAGGACTTCATGATCCGGAGCATTACAGCACGGCTTATGACATTGCACTGCTGCTTAGGTATGCTTTGCATAATGAAACATTTTGCGATGTGATTGAAAGCCATTTCCATTCCACTCCCGGTACAAATGTGCATCCCGATGGAATTACTTATTATAGTACTATGTTTAAGAATATGTCAGATACCAGTGTTGTTGGAGGAGAAATCCTGGGCGGCAAGACAGGCTATACCTCCGAGGCAGGACATTGCCTGGCAAGCTTCGCTCAGATTTATGACAGAGAGTATATACTGGTTACGGCAGGCGCAGCCGCAGATGCCACGGGAATTCCGCACATTCAGGATGCGAAGACCCTTTATAATCGACTTGGGGAAGCAGTGGCGGAAAAAAAGTAAATTTAAAATAGGGCAGCCTTTTTGCGGGGCTGTCCTATTTGTGGCTATGAGGTGTAGGAATGGTTTTTCAATAGATGCAACTGGTTACCTTGCCATTTTCAGGATTGCTGCAATGTCTTCTTTATTCAGTGGCTGGAAGAAACCGATATGTCCATTTCTGCCGAAAACACATTTTTCTGCCATTTCTTCAATCTGTTCATCGGTTGGCTGAATACCAAGTTCGGTGAGGGAGGTTGGCATGCCTATGGAGTGACACCAGTTTTCCCAGGCGTTGATGGCTGCGAGAGCGGCAGTGTCTGTAAGATCAGAATCACTGGTTGGGGAAATATTAACTCCGAAAACTTTCTCGCCAAACTGCGCAAATCTTCCCGGATTTGTCTTGTATACGTATTTTGCCCAGCTTCCCCAGATGGCAGCAAGGCCTGCCCCGTGAGCTACATCAAACATACCGCCCAGCTCATGCTCAATCTTATGTGTGGCGAAATCAGATACTCTGCCAGCCCCGGTCAGCCCATTATGGGAAAGGCTGCCTGCCCACATAAGAGTAGCCCTTGCATCGTAATTCTCAGGTTCTTTTACAGCGGTCTGTGCAGCGTCCCTGACAGAGACTAACAGTCCTTCTGCAATGCGGTCTGTAAGGCTGGTATCTGTGTCTGTAGGAGTGAAATAGCGCTCCATAGTGTGCATCATAATGTCTGTCGCACCGCTGGCTGTCTGATAAGTCGGAAGACTGTAAGTAAGCTCCGGATTCATAATAGCAAATTTGGGGCGTGAGCAGTCATGACCGTAAGAACGCTTCATCATTCCGTCTTCAATGGTAAGAACCATGGAAGAAGACATTTCAGAGCCTGCAGCAGCGATTGTGAGAACAACGCCGATTGGCAGATTTTTATCTGTTTTTACACGCCCGTAAAGAAGGTCTTCCATCTCAAAATCATTGGCGATTCCGTAACCGATTCCCTTAGCCGTATCAATGACGCTGCCGCCGCCAATGGGCAGAAGAAAGTCAATGTCTTCCGCCCGTCCAATACGGATTCCCTCTTTTACCAGGGAAAGACGTGGATTTGGTACAACGCCGTTCAAATCTACATAAGAAAGTCCTGCGTCACGAAGGCTCTTATGCACACGCTCCAAAAGCCCAGAAGCTTCAATATGTCCTCCCTTTTTTCCGTAAACGATCATAACCCTATGCCCACCAAAAGCCGCAACCTGTTTTCCAACCTCACTTTCACGGCCTGCCCCGAACAGGATCTTAGTGGGAGCGAAAAAATCAAAATTTATCATAAGAAAATTCCTCCATTGAATTGCATAATTAATGGTTTTAATTCTGAGCCCATTATATAGCAGGATTTGGAAAATATCTATTACTTTTACAAATTTGGCGTTTTAACCTTTTTCAAACACGCTCTAGCAGCTTCTTATAACTGCAGTCCATCCCAATCGCTCCCAGGGGCGCTGTGATTAAGATTCCCAGCACAGCCACAGAAAGTATGATCTGTCCGCAGGACAGTTCCATAGCCATGGGAACAGAGCCGATAGCAGCCTGGACAGTGGCCTTGGGAAGATAGGCGATGGAGCAGAAAAGCCGTTCTTTCCAGTTAAGATCAGTTCCGGCGACACAAAGGGAAACACCAACGGTACGGATCAGAAGTGCAGCGAAAATCATGGCAAGTGCAGCCGGACCAGCCTTTAAGGTGTAACGGATATCCACAGAAGCTCCAACCAATACGAAAAGCAGAACCTCCGCAGCCAGCCACAGTTTCCCAAATTTCTGGGAAAGACGGGCAGAAACAGATGCTGTGCATTTCAGCTTCAGTACGCAGGCCATGCTTACCACGGCCAGAAGCCCGGAAACGGAAACAACTGGTTTCAGCCAGGTCTCAATGGACATCAGCAGGAAAGAAACACCCAGAACTACAATTACTTTCATGCTGTTGCGCACCATATGGCTATGTGCATATGCCGTTTCAAAAAACAGAGAAAGCAGATACCCGGCAGCACTTCCAAGTACAATTCCCAGAACAATGGATACCGGAATGTTGATAAAATCCTGTACATGTGCACTGCCGCCCTGTGCCATAGTAGAAAATGTGGAAAAAAGCACGATTACATAAATATCATCGCAGGAAGCGCCAGCCAGGATCATCTGCGGAATGCTTTTGGCAGTTCCGTATTTCTCATCCATAAGCTGTACTATTCGCGGCACAACCACTGCAGGCGATACAGCACCCATCACAGCCCCCGTTACGGCCGCTTCCAGCCTTGTGATCCCCAGAAAATAAGGTGCCAGCAAAATATAAGCAAGAATCTCAAAAGTGGCAGGAATGCATGCCATCATAACAGCCGGGCGTCCGACCTTTTTCAGGTCTGCAAGATTCAGGGAAAGCCCTGCCTTCAGCAGAATAATGATCAGCGCAATCTGGCGAAGTTCCGACGAGATAGAAAGAATGGAAGAATCCAGCACATTCAGCACATACGGTCCAAGCAGGATACCTGTGATCAGCATCCCGATAATACGGGGAAGCTTCAGCCTCTGGCAGATTGCCGCCAGCGAAAGACCAATAAGAAAAATAAAAGCCAGTGAAGTTAACATTGTTATCATTTCCTCCTTTATACGCAGAAAAGCTGATGCCCCCTGCGATCATAGTTATCACAGAAGTCATCAGCTTAATAAGCGGTTCGGGATGATCCCGGGGAGACATTCATTCCCCTTTTTATTGCTGAAAGTATAATAGCACATTGGAAAACATATGGCAAGAGGTAAAAAAGTACACTTTTTCCAGGGACACATTTGGACGTTTTTAAAGAGCAAAAAGTAGGTTAGTTGCACCTAGTTTCCACACTAAAAATGACATAATCCGCGAAAAAAGAGGGAACCACTTTCGTGATTCCCCCTTGCAAAAAGCCTTATTTTATGCGCTTTTCTTATTCTCCGAAGTATCTCTTAAGCAGACCTGCGAATGCTTTTCCGTGTCTTGCTTCGTCTCTTGCCATTTCATGAACAGTATCATGAATTGCATCAAGGTTAGCTGCTTTCGCACGTTTAGCAAGATCAGTCTTACCAGCTGTAGCGCCGTTCTCAGCTGCTACACGCATTTCAAGGTTCTTCTTGGTGCTGTCTGTAACAACTTCGCCTAATAATTCAGCAAATTTAGCTGCATGCTCTGCTTCTTCAAAAGCTGCTTTCTCATAGTAAAGGCCAACTTCCGGATAGCCTTCTCTGTGAGCTACACGAGCCATAGCAAGATACATACCAACCTCAGAGCACTCGCCCTCGAAGTTTGCTCTTAAGTCTGCAAGAATGTCCTCGCTGACACCCTTCGCAACACCTACAACATGCTCAGCTGCCCATGCCATCTCTTCGCTCTGCTTAGTAAATTTCTCAGCTGGAGCCTTGCAGATTGGACAGACCTCAGGAGCGTTCTCACCTTCATAAACATAACCGCATACATTACATACCCATTTAGCCATAATTAAATTCTCCTTTTCTTTATATAAATTTTATTTAGTTTTTAATAATAGTAATCATTACTGCTTTAAGATAACATATTGCTTCTTGTTTGTCAAGAGTTATTGAAAAATTTTTTCAATGAGTGTCTTCTTTGCTGAGACAATCATTGCAGATTCCGAAAAATCTTGCTTTATAATCAGAAATCTGACCGTCTTTAAAATCAGCGGCAATATCTTCAAGACTCCTGTCAATATGTTCGCTGAAAACATCCATCACTCTGCCGCAGCGGGTGCACATGAAGTGACAGTGGGGCGTGGTGCGGGCGTCAAATCGGTCTGCTCCGCCAAAGCTGGAAAGCTTCTGTATTTCACCCAGATCAGCGAGAAGAGAGAGGTTCCGATATACGGTTCCAAGGCTGATATTTGGATAGATCTGCTTCATATTCTCATATACAAAATCAGCTGTAGGATGGTCGGTTCTGCCTACAAGAAATTCCTTGATCGATTCTCTCTGGCGGCTGTATTTCAATGTGGCCATCTGTTTTCTCCTTTCTCCTAATAATAGTAATTGTTACTGATATTAATATAAAACATTTCTATCGATTTGTCAATATAAAATTAAATTATTTTTTTATTCTACTCCTCGCAATGTTTTTGAAATTTATACGGTTTCTCTGCAAATTTACAGTTGTGGAAAAAAGTGGAATGCTATAAACTTAGAAAAAGAAAGCGGGGAAAAACGCTGGAGATGGTGGATTCCTATATCGTGTGTCTGCATAAAGTCGTTACGGTGGGCTACAACGTGCTTCAGGGATACGACAAAGGTCATGTGACCGATTCACTGACTGCAATCTATCTTTTCGCCAGAATGTAGATACCATGGAAGGCACCTTGCGCACGATCCAGGGCTATCTCGGGGAAATTCCTGTTTCAGAGATCTCAGAGGAATTTGACCTGATCCGGCTTCATCCAAGGATGGGATGGGAGCTTCTGAACAAAAGGGAATCTACCAGACCTTATGCGGAGGCAGCGCTTTACCATCATCTTTGGTATGATGAGAAGGGCGGATATCCACGGGAATATACGTTTAAGGGAAATGACAATGCGATTCTTTACCAGATTATTACATGTGCAGACTGCCTGGATGCGGCGATGGATTCTGTGGGGCGTGCTTACAGCTCCGGGAAAAATTTCGATGACATGCTGGCTGACCTGCGCTGCAATTCCGGCAGAATGTTCAACCCGGATCTGGTAAAGCTCTTCGACAGCGAAAACCTCCAGGAGAAGGTGCGCAGCCTGATCACAAAAAAAGCAGCAGATTCACTTCGTAGTCAGGTAAAGAAATGAATCTGCTGTTTTTGTTATTTCACTTTAAATTCATGAAAATTCTTATCCTCTGCCCAGAATATTCCATTGATCATTCAGAACATCGTAATAATAAACCAGATTATCATGTACAGCATAATAGTGCTCACTTACAAAATGCTCCTCATGATCTGTACCAAGAACAAATACCATACATTCTCTTCCGTCTATTACTTCTTTGCTTTCGGTATACCGCAAGGACATGCCAAGCCCTAAGTAGTAACTGACTTCATCTGTCTCGCAAAGCAAATCATAAGCAATCTGTACATCTGTACGATTATCTTCCATCTGGTTATTTTCATATTCTTCATATTCCTCAAAGTCCGCGTCACTCTCGTAGTTTTCGTATTCCCCATATTCCTCATCATAATAGTAGATAGAAAAATCATAACAATGATTTTCTTCTGCAAGATGTCCATCTCTCAAGGAAATTGTGGGGCGATATATCACACTCATATTTTCTTCAGTTGCGGAAACCATTACGTTGGAATAAATTTCACTTATATTGCAGCGGAGGATAATGATCTCATCTGGTGCACCTTTATAATAAGGCGTTTCCAGATTATCACGGTATTCAGCATCTTCTGTCATTTCAGATGGATAGATATTAATAGACCAGCCGGAACCGGGAACAATGGCGTAAACCTCATATCCGCCAGCATCTACAACCGTTCCGTTTTGAAGAAACGGATAAGCCTCCAGATAATCAGCCTGTTTTGTGTAGTCCAGAATATCCTGGACAGGTACACCTTCACCAATATACCCAAGAAACGCTATTCCTGTCTGATAAACTTCTTCCTTAAGATCATTCTGAAAAGCAGCCAAACAGGTAGCTTCTTCCTGCTGCCCTGATCCCATACATTCCACTGGCACAATCAATGCCAGCAACAAGGCACTGATACCTGTTATGATTGAATATTTCGTCATAGTGTCAGTCCTCCTTGTCAACAAAATCCCTTTCTAATGGTGCTGTCGCAACAACATCTAAAGCCGGATTTTTTATTCCACAACTAATTTTTCAAAGTATATCTTTATTGTAAAATCGATATCTCCAAAATCATATTCGTCATCGCCATCTAAAGCTTCTTCCGCATCTGTTGCATCAGCTGTATCTGTTGCATCCACTGTGTCAGAAGCTTCATCGTCCATGCTATCCTCAGTTGTGAAGCACAGGTTTCCATCCTCCAATAAATAGAATTTCATAACATCTGTACTAACTAATGTATAGCTTTCGGAATCTTCTTCCTTCTCTGTTGTTGATTTTAATATCAGCGCATTTCCTTCAAGATCTCCCTCAAGGTCAACCTTCGTTTCTACAGCGCTTTCAATCATTACAAGAGAGGCTTTGCCGTCTGAAATAGAAATTGTCATCTCTACATCTGAAAGTCCGGCCGCTGTAGGCATCTGCATTCCAAAAGCATCCATAAGAGTACTCTTCCACTCACCATTAAAGTCTTCGAGCTTTGGTTCTTCTACTACATTTCCCGGTACATAAGGTTCGTATTCTTCTTTTTCCTGGTTCATAATAAAATACATTCCATCGGCATCCATGGATATGGTTCCATCTGAATATTCACCTTCCACGGTTTCATCATTTTTGGTTATTAACACCTTATCGCCATCAATTTTCCATTCCATCTCCTCAACTTCCGGATCAGAATATTCCATTGCATTGGTCATTTCACCTTTACCATCTTCTGTGAAATTAAATGTTATTTCCATTCCCATCATTTCCGGATGGAATGTATTTTCACCATCCATGGAAAGACCATTTACATACCAGGTTCCTACTACATCCTTAGCATCCAGAGCATAAACATTTACACTTCCAAGACCTGCCAGCATAACTCCCAAAGTACCTGCTGCCCATAATTTCATTTTTTTACACATAATCCATTCTCCTTTCTGCTTATCGTGAAATCACAATACGGTTTCCCTTATTTCGTATGATCTTAATTGTACGCAAAAATCCCAGATGCATTTTTTTGCTGCATACCTGTTGACGTTTGTGTAGTCAGTGCCGCTGCAATTTCATAACCTGTATGTTCCAGTTCCATCATTTCCGCTTTATTTCCCTGCTCAATTGCAAAGTTATGTAAGCGAAAATCCATAGCATCAAACCATTGTGCTTTTACCTGGATTTTCATACTGTAAGTATACTCATACTTATAAACCGGCGGCTGATAACTGACAGTTTCACCATCCTTAGTATATGTTTCTTCTATCTGGTTCTTTTGAATGTCAAGCCCACATTGTACAATTGCTGATAAGGGCAAAATATCTGGATTTTCTCTGATATCCAGATTATGCGCAATCGTAAAATTGCCCTGCTCATCATCAATATAGACATTGTAGGTTTTTGTTGCAATCTGTCGTGTAATATGAAAGCTTTGTACCTTTTTTCGTTCTGTTTACGATATTCCAACTGACATTTAATATCTTCTACCGTACTGTGTCTACGCTCCTCAAACCATCGAGAAAGCTTCTGTGCACACTCTTTGCATAGATTGCCGTCTTCTAGCTTGCGATTTCCTAGCAAGCCGATTTTTTCTCCGCAAATATCGCAATATTTCCTGTCAAAAAAACCCATTTTACGGCCCTCTCTGTAAATCAGTGTTTTCTATATTCACATTATACAGAAAGAAAAGCAATTGTTCACTATCACTTTTGATAGTAATCGAGCAGTTATCTGAATCTTTATGTATCTTTATTTTAACGTAGTAACAATTAGTTTACTTTCCAGCGCAGCTGCAATGAGATCTTCTTTACAGCTATATCCAGCTTTTGCAATCATTTCCTGAAAATTCCATCTAACTCCAGCCATTGAACAATTCATTTTCCTTGCAATTTCAGAATAAGAATAGCCGCAAATATACATCCGCAGCATCTCCAGTTGTCTCGGACTGATTTCACTGCTTGTTATCCAATTCAGCTCTACATTTGGTGCAGCATCTGGGAAAACATGCTCTCCGCTTACTGTACGCCTGATTACATCTCGGATTTCTTCTTCTCCATGATCTTTATACCATAGGCTGTCTGCGCATCCACTTTTTGCCCGTTCCAGTACTTTCGGATCAACAAGAGAAGTCACAATCAGAATTTTCGTATAGGGGCAGGTTTCCTTAATTGCTTTTCCTGCTTTTAGTCCATCATGATTGTGATACGTCTGAACATCCATTAGCACCAGATCAATTGCCGAATTCTGACATATTTTAACAGCTGTATCTGCATCTGCAACGGTCTGAACATGACGGAATTCTGTATCCTGTAAAAGTATATACTCAAAATATTTTTGCATGATTTTCTGATCTTCTACAACCAGTACACGAATCATAAACATTCTTCCTTTCTGTGTATCTGCTGATGCACATAACATTTACTTAACCTTTGGCAGCTTCAGAAGCAGGCAAAATACAGGTTCAAATACAGTAATCATACTGCAGTTTTCTATTTCCAGCGCTCTTCTTAGTGCCGACAGCCCACCTCCTTCTTTTGCATTTTTATCTGGAATATCTCCATTGTTTGTTATCCGAACAGTATATTCACCTGAATCATCCTCAATTATCACATTAACTTCACTTCCCTGCGCATGCCGGGCGCAGTTAGTAACACATTCGCGCACTGCACGATCAATTAGTATTCTGTAATTCGAATTCTCCGGAACTTTTCCCTTCATGTGAATAATTATCCCCATTTCTCTGGCTTGCTTTTCCGTATTCTGATATAAATCCTCCATATTTTCAACTATCATATTTGTGAGAATATAAACCTGCTCCTTTAACACATCCAGCTGTTTATTCATGCAGCTTGTATTTTCTTTGTTCTCCAGAATTCTCCTTATCATAAAAAGACTGCGCCCAAAATTATCATGTACCTGCATCTTCATTGCCAGTGTTTCCTGCTCCCGTATTTTATCATCGATTTTCTCGTACATCTCTTCCAGTTTCCGGTTGAACATTTTCAGACTTTCATTATTAGCTTTAATTTCTTCACTATTATAATATATTTCTGAAACGTCAATGGCTACAGCCTGCTTATAATTCTCTAATTCCTTTCCCTGAAGATAATACTCCTGAAACATCCAGACTTTTCCATTTGGGAAATAAAAAACACTATTATCCAGGCTTATGGTAACAATTCCCGGTCTGCTATTTTCTGAATGTATTGCCTGATGCAGTATTTCATAATCCTGTAATTGCATTCCTGTCATCATCTGGCTCACTTCCCTCATTTTGGAATTGCAAAAAATAATCCGCCCGAATGTATCTGCAAAGCATACACCACATGGGACATTATCCACGGCCTCGTAAACCGACCAAGATGACAGTATAGCATTCTCTTGTTTGCGCTCTTTGAGAATTCTCCAAATCAGATACAATCCCATCCCAATGACGCCACACAAAACCAATACAGCAGGAAGTTTTGGAAATATCGGAGAATGATCCGGCTTTCCCATGCTATATTGGTGATCATTTAGCAGCATAGTCATTACCAGAAATGAAAATACAAAAAGCGTAATTGCTGCAACAATTCTTTTTAAGCCTGCAGATTGTGTCACTCTTAAAAGTATAAGAACAAATTCCAATACCAAGCAGATTTCCAGAGCAACCATTATAATATTCTGCATACGGATGCTGCACTCTACGAAATTCGCCATCGAATCAGCCACTCTTTCTCATCTTCCCTCTGCACTTCCGTTCCCGGACGCCCAGATAACAATCGCTCAAGATCATATCCGGAAACTATATGTACAGAAATCATTAAATTCTCTTCTAACATAACTACACGAAAAAATATCATATCCATCTTATTAAATAGTTGTTCCGTCAGCCACTCAAAATAATCATAGCATTTTAATACATCTACATCATGCAAAACAAGCGGTGACACATTAACATAATATAATGCACGGATATGACAAAGCATTAAAGCGGAGCAGGATTCTGCCAGCCCTTGTATCAAGTCATCTGCACCCAGCAGCTCCTGGTTTTCGTTGTGAATGGTCAATAGGAAATTTTTTCGCCGCTTTAAATAAGTTCCAACTACAACAATTTGTCCCAAAAGACGTTCATAAACATCTTTAGATTCTGTTTTCTCCAATTCCCGCATAAAGCAGGAAATCAACTCCAGCTGTCCGGCAGTCTGACTCTGTATCAAATTCAGCAATCTATTCTGTTCTTCTATTTTTCGGCGTTTTGCTTCCTGCTGATAGGTTTTTTGCAAAAGTAGATTTTTCTCCTTTAATTCCTCCTGCTGTTCCTTAATATCTTCATATTGATCCACAAGCAGTGAAATATCCTCCGTCCAGAATAAATGCCCGCCTCGGATATACATATGACTGATTCGGATTCCATCTTCCATCACAAATGGTGCTGTCAAAACACCCTGACGTATTTCCGTTGATATATCAGGAAATTTTCCTGATTGATAATGCTGGTCAAAGGCACGATCTGTGATTTCTGCATTCAAGCCTCCGGCAGCCTGGAATAATTCAAGGTATCTGCTATTTATTTGAATCAATCCACAGGCAATACACCCCTGGTAAATAGCCGCCATCAACAGACAACAGATTGCGGACATATCTCCGGCAATTCTGTGAATCAGCGGTACCCGCAGAATATTACAGACATTCCAGATAAGTAACAAAATGCCTGGAATAACCGGAAACCAGAAACGCTTCTTTCCTGGAATCCTGCTCTTACAGATCAATGCAATTTCCATCATGATCAGACAGAACATAACCCAAATCTGGATGCAAATAAAAATAATCCCATAATTATAAATTTCATTGGAAAATAAAAAACCTTCCGGGAAATAAAAGACTTTTTGATGCAAATCATTGGTCAGCACTGCTGCAATTAGCAATATTGCCAATATCATCAAAATAGTTGTCTTTTTTTTGCTCTTATCTTCATCTGTACTATCCATCAAAATTGCTGTCTTTAATCCAAGAGTCGGTATTAAAATCATTGGTATATAATAAAGATACCAGCAAATACGTTCTTCCAACGGATCAAAAAAAACAAGGAATTTAATTGTCCGTATTAGGAACCATAAAACCATCAATGCACCAATCTGAGTCAGGCATCGGCGCATTTTCATATCTACCACATGCTTTTTCAGATAAATAACCCATGCGCTATATAAGCCAATGTAAATACTGCTGCGGCACTGATTCGCAAAATGACGCAGATAAGTATTGTTTACTGATATATGCCGGCATGCAAAAGCCACTATAACAAGGCATCCAATTATTATATAGGACAACTGTTTTTTCTTTTTATAAGACATCGCTCATCCCTTTCTTTAAATTTGTTTATATCATATTCCTTTAACAAGTTCAACCTAGTGTGCCAACAAGTTGATTTCTAGAACGTATTTAGTGTTACTGTTCAGAGGCATGTATAAGTCATTGTAAAAAATGACGAAATTTATTATTTTATTTTGTGGATAATCATTTTCGGCAGAAAAAACTGTGTTTATAGTTTTTTTCTGCCGTTCTTTTTCAGGAAAGTTATGCACCGGATTTTAGTTTCTACAGCTTATCCCTAAAGTTTTGGGGCTTATATTAATGCTTTTTTATTTTAAAAGTAATTACTTATCCACAGTCAGATTGACGAAAGATCGTTCTCCAGTAGTTCGCTTTTTTCCTGTGTTTCTGTTATACTTTTTCTCAAGAAAGAGAGGTTTCCTTATGGACATTGATTTAAAAGAAGAACTTAGAAAACGTGATAAACTCCTTGCCGGTTATCTCAAACAGATTGAGATCCAGGAGGAATTTATACAGAAACAGAAAGAATTGATTGAATATCTGGAAGACCATATTTCAAAGATCACAGACATTATCAGCGGCGTTTGATTATAACTGTACTGGAGGATATGCTCCTGGAGTTTGAGGCGATACAGAAAAAAGCGGACCAGGAACTCCGGGCGATGGAGAAACGCGCCCTTCTTGCTGAGAAACAAAGAGATGATGCATTGGATAAGGCAAAAGAATTCCGCCTTAAGTTCTACGAAACAGCTGCTGAGCTGGAAGAAGAACAGGGAAAGAACCTGAAACTTCATGCACAGATCAACCGTGATTATGAAAATTCATCTATTCCTTCTTCAAAAGCCATCCGGCGGAAAAAGATTGCAAACAGCAGGGAAAAAACAGGACGGAAACCCGGCGGACAGCCAGGACATAAAGGGCATGGCCGAAAAAAGCAGGAGCCTACACAGCCGGTAATCCTCCTTCCGTCACCAAAAGAAGTGCTTGAAGACTGTGCTTTTAAAAAGACGGCAAGAACAATCATAAAACAACTGGTAAGTATCCGTATGGTCCTGGATGTAACAGAATACCATGCAGATGTTTATTATAACAGCCAGACCGGCGAACGTGCACACGCTGCATTTCCGGAAGGTGTTATTGATGATGTGAATTATGATGGCAGCATCCGGGCATTTTTGTTCCTTCTGAACAGTAACGCTGGGGCGGTTATTTTTTGTATTGCATTTTAAAATGGGTTTACAAAACCCACAAAATGTGATACGCTCTTACATATGAAATACGAGGTAATTCGTCCTCGTTATAAGTAAAACCCATAGAAAAAGAGAGTACATTTGGGTACCGCATTACAGAGAATCCCCCGAAAGGGCAGATGACGCGAAGGAGAATCAGCGCGCCAGAGCGTGACTTTCACAGGCTGAGAGGGGTGTGTATGGAACGGATGGAAGATGGCTTTGGAGGGGCGCAGTCGAAGAGATGTAGGCTGCGACAGGACCGCCTGTTACAGCGGAAGGGTATGGAAGTACCCGGTAAGGTTCCCGAAGATTTGATTATGAAAGTTATAAATGACAGTTACGTCCCTCATGAATTATATGTGGAGATTGGCTGGTTCTCATAATAATCTGTACCGTGAGGCGGGAATGAACAGAAGTGGTAACACGGGAATAACTCGTCTTCTCAACATAGTTGGGGAGGCGTTTTTTATGTAGTAGGAAATTCCGTTGGAATTCCCTACTACATAAAAAGCCCTACCGGGCAGGATTCTTTCTTGATGAAATCCCGGACCGCACGCAAATATTTTATTGAGCAAGATGCCTGCGTAAGCAGACATTCCCATAGCAAAAGGAGGAAACACAATGAGCAAACCAAAATATTATATTACCACAGCCATTGCCTACACATCCGGCAAGCCCCACATCGGCAACACCTATGAGGCTGTTCTGGCAGATGCCATCGCACGTTACAAAAGACAGCAGGGCTATGACGTATTTTTCCAGACCGGAACTGACGAGCACGGCCAGAAAATTGAGCTGAAAGCAGAAGAAGCCGGAGTGACACCGAAGGAATTCGTTGACAATGTATCCGGCCAGATCAAGAATATCTGGGATCTGATGAACACATCCTATGACAAATTCATCCGTACCACAGATGAGGACCATGAGAAACAGGTTCAGAAGATTTTCAAAAAAATGTATGCAAAGGGAGATATCTACAAGGGAGAGTACGAAGGAATGTACTGTACTCCATGTGAGTCTTTCTTCACTGAATCCCAGCTTGTAGACGGCAAATGTCCGGACTGTGGACGTCCATGCGTGCCTGCAAAGGAAGAGGCTTACTTCTTCAAAATGAGCAAATACGCAGACCGCCTCATCGAGCACATTAAAACCCATCCGGAATTTATTCAGCCGGAATCCCGTAAGAATGAGATGATGAACAACTTCCTTCTTCCGGGACTTCAGGATCTGTGTGTATCCAGAACCTCTTTCAAATGGGGAATTCCGGTAGACTTCGATCCGAAGCATGTTGTATATGTATGGCTTGATGCCCTGACCAACTATATCACCGGAATCGGCTATGACTGCGATGGCGACAACAAAGATCTGTTTAACAAGATGTGGCCGGCAGACCTTCATCTTATTGGAAAAGATATCATCCGTTTCCATACTATTTACTGGCCGATTTTCCTGATGTCTCTGGATCTGCCTCTTCCGAAGCAGGTATTTGGCCATCCGTGGCTGCTTCAGGGCGATGGCAAAATGAGTAAATCCAAAGGAAACGTTATCTACGCAGATGAGCTGGTAGACTTCTTTGGTGTTGACGCTGTCCGTTATTTCGTACTTCACGAAATGCCATTTGACAACGACGGTGTGATCACCTGGGAGCTGATGGTAGAGCGTATGAATTCCGAGCTTGCAAATACACTTGGAAACCTTGTAAACCGTACCATTTCCATGTCCAATAAATACTTTGGCGGCGTAGTAGAGAACAAAGGCGTAACCGAGCCTGTAGATGATGATCTGAAGAACTTCATCCTTTCCGTACCAGCCAAGGTAGATGCCAAGATGGAGAAGCTTCGTGTGGCAGATGCCATTACAGAAGTATTTACAATTTTCAAACGCTGCAACAAATATATCGACGAGACAATGCCATGGGCACTTGCAAAGGATGAGTCCAAGCAGGATCGTCTTGCAACGGTTCTTTACAATCTGGTTGAGGGCATCTGCATGGGAACTACACTTCTTGAGTCCTTCATGCCTGAGACAACCAAGAGAATCCTTAGTCAGCTGAATGCTTCCGAGAGAACTCTTGAGGACCTGAAGACATTTGGGCTCTATCCATCTGGAAACAAAGTAACAGACAAGCCGGAGATTCTTTTTGCACGTATGGACATTAAGGAAGTGATGGAGAAAGTAAATGAGCTTCATCCTCCGAAAGAAGAGCCGAAGGAAGAGAAACCAGAAGAGAAGGTTGTGGATATTGAGGCAAAGCCGGAGATCACATTTGATGATTTTGCAAAGCTTCAGTTCCAGGTTGGTGAGGTTATCGCCTGCGAGGCAGTGAAGAAATCCAAGAAGCTTCTTTGTTCCCAGGTTAAGATCGGAAGCCAGGTACGCCAGATCGTATCCGGAATCAAAGCTTACTATACACCGGAAGAAATGGTTGGAAAGAAGGTTATGGTAGTAACCAACTTAAAGCCTGCTAAGCTTGCTGGAATCTTAAGCGAGGGCATGATCCTCTGCGCAGAAGATGCAGATGGAAATGTATGCGTAGTCAGCCCGGAGAAGAATATGCCTGCAGGATCTGAGATCTGCTAATTGTTTTTAACATCATATAATAGGATATAGAATTGTAGTGCCAGGGGCAGGAAGGTGATTTTTGCTCCTGGTATTATGCTATCTGGATACAAGGAATAAATATGGAAAATAAACTGAGTCATTTTGACGAAAACGGCAATGCTGTTATGGTAGATGTATCGGATAAACCAGTCACCCATAGAACTGCTGTTGCCACTGGTTCTATCCAGGTTGGCGCAGAAATTATGGAGCGTCTGACAGAGGGTACCGTAGCCAAAGGTGATGTTCTGGGGGTTGCCAGAGTTGCAGGAATTATGTCTGTGAAGCACACCTCCGACCTGGTGCCAATGTGTCACCCCCTTCCCGTCACCAAATGCACCGTGGATTTTGAACTGGAAAAAGAAAAAGGAATCATCCGCACCTTCTGCACTGTGAAAACAGACGGCAAAACCGGCGTGGAAATGGAAGCGCTTACTGGTGTACAGGTGACCTTACTTACCATTTACGATATGTGTAAGGCAATTGATAAGCACATGGTGATGACGGACATCCATCTGGTGGAGAAGACCGGCGGCAAGAGCGGGGATTTTGTATTTGAAAGGAGGATGAACACATGAAGCGAGTTGCAATTATCACATCCAGCGACATGGGATATCAGGGTAAAAGAGAAGATTTAAGCGGCCCGGCGATTAAGGAGATTGTGGAACGAGAAGGCTATCAGGTAGTGTCCATGGACATTCTGCCAGATGACCGTTCCATGCTTTCCAAAAGAATGGCAGAGATTGCAGATGAAAACCTGGCCGAACTGATTCTGACTACAGGCGGCACAGGCTTTTCTCCAAGAGATGTGATGCCGGAAGCCACAGAAGATATTACAGAGCGCAAAGTTCCGGGAATCCCGGAGGCCATCCGTGCCTACAGCATGACCATCACAAACCGCGCCATGTTAAGCCGTGCTACAGCTGGAATCCGCAAACAAACCCTGATCATCAACCTTCCTGGAAGCCCGAAAGCAGTAAAGGAAAGTTTGGAGTATATAATCGGCGCATTAGACCACGGCATTGAGATTATGACCGGAGAGGCTGGAAACTGCGCAACTATGAGGCTGCAGAATTGAGGTAAACTATGATTTTTGATACACATGCACATTATGATGACGAGGCATTTGACGAAGACAGGGATCAGCTCCTCTCCTCTATGAAGGATGGGGGAGTGGGCTGTATTGTAAATGTGTGCGCTTCCGCAGGGGGATTTGACGGAACCCTGAAGCTGATGGAAGCCTATCCTTTTGTTTACGGAGCTGTGGGCGTTCACCCGGACGATGCGGAAATTATGACCCAGGACACCCTGGACGAGATCCGCAGACTTTCCCATATGGAGAAAATGGTTGCCATCGGGGAAATCGGCCTGGACTATTACTGGCACAAAGAAGAATCCGAACATCAGCGCCAGCAGGAAATGTTTCGTGCCCAGATGGACATTGCAAGAGAAGAAAAACTTCCCTTCATGATCCACAGCCGCGACGCAGCCGAGGACACCCTGAACATTGTCCGTGACTACATGAAAAAAGATATGTCCGGCGGAATCATCCACTGCTTTTCCTACAGTAAGGAAATCGCAGCCGAATACCTGAAAATGGGCCTGTACCTTGGCATCGGCGGAGTTCTCACCTTCAAAAATGCCAAAAAACTAAAAGAAGTAGCCGCCATGGCCCCACTTTCCCAAATTGTTCTGGAAACCGACTGTCCCTACATGTCCCCCGAACCCCACCGCGGCAAACGCAACTCCTCCCTCAACCTCCCCTACGTAGCCGCCGCCCTCGCCGAGATTAAAGGAATCACCCCGGAGGAAGTCATTGCAGTAACGGAGGAGAATGCGAAGAAATTGCTATTTAAATAATATCAAATAAAAAGAGCTGGAAAACAGGCAATCTATTTGCCGTATTTTCCAGCCCTTTTGCAATCTCACATCTTATTTGGTGCCGAAAATTCTATCTCCCGCGTCACCAAGTCCCGGACAAATATAAGCTCTCTCATTCAGCTCTCTGTCCAGATGACCAACATAAATCTGCACATCCGGATGAACCTCATGAAGTCTCTTCAATCCCTCAGGAGCCGCAATCACAAACATACACTTAATGCTCTTGCCGCCATGTTCCTTAATGAAATTCACAGCTGCAATAGCAGAACCGCCAGTAGCCAGCATCGGGTCAACCATAACGATCAGACGCTGATCGATAGGATCCGGAAGCTTGCAGTAATACTCATGAGGCTCATGAGTAACAGGATCACGGTAAAGGCCAATATGACCGATCTTGGCAGAAGGAACCAAAGTAGTAATACCGTTCACCATACCAAGACCTGCACGAAGAACAGGAACAACAGCCAGCTTCTTACCGGAAATCATGGGAGTCTTGCAAGTCTCAATAGGAGTCTCAACCTCTACATCCTCAAGCGGAAGATCACGAAGTGCCTCAAAACCCATAAGAACTGCAATCTCTTCAATAAGCTTACGGAATTCATTTGTTCCCGTCTCTTTGTTGCGGAGAATAGAAATCTTATGCTGGATCAGCGGATGATCCATAATAAAAACATTGTCCATATCTGAAAAATTTGACATGATTAAAAACCTCCGTCGTGTGCTAAACTTTGTCATTGCCCTATGCAATAACAAACTCCCCTATGGGAATACTGGTAAAATGATACCGCACTTTAAGCAGAAAGTCAATAATTGTAAAAACTTGTCGCATCCCTTATACTAGTATAAGTTGTATTGGCGTTTCTTATACCAATACTAGAGCGTGTTTGAAAAAGGAGGAGCTTTATTATGAAGTTCAGAGTAGAAGGCATTTATGATGCCAAGAAGCTGGGAATTCCGCAGATGCTGATTCTGGGACTCCAGCACATGTTTGCCATGTTCGGCGCTACCATTCTGGTACCGATCCTGGTAAACAACTATTTTCACGGCGAAGGCTTATCCATCCAGGTAACCCTGTTCTGCGCCGGATTCGGAACACTTCTGTTCCACGTACTTACCAAGCTGAAGGTTCCGGCATTCCTTGGTTCATCCTTTGCATTCCTTGGCGGATTTGCTACAGTTGCAGAGCTTGATACCGGAATTTTCGCAAACATGTCCTATGGAGAGAAGCTTCCATACGCATGCGGCGGTGTATTTGTAGCAGGTCTTCTGTACCTGGTACTTGCCCTGATTGTAAAAGCTATCGGCGTAAAACGTGTTATGCGTTATCTGCCGCCAGTTGTAACCGGCCCGATCATCATCTGCATCGGACTTAGCCTTGCACCATCCGCGATCAGCAATGCTTCCCAGAACTGGGTACTTGCCCTGATCGCCCTTGGAACTGTTATTTTCTTCAATATCTGGGGAACCGGCATGTTCCGTATCATTCCGATTCTGATGGGTATTGTGGTATCCTATGCAGCTGCCCTGATCATGAATGCACTGGGCATGACAAATGCAGACGGAAGCGCCATCCTGAACTTTGCAGGCGTTGCAAGCGCACCGATCGTAGGTGTTCCGAAATTCTTCCTCTGCAAATTTAATATCACTGCAATCCTTGCAATGGCACCTATCGCGATTGCATCTATGATGGAGCACATCGGTGATATTTCTGCTATATCCGCAACTGTTGACCGCAATTTCATCGAGGATCCGGGACTTCACCGCACACTTCTTGGTGACGGACTTGCAACCTCCCTGTCAGCCCTGATCGGCGGACCTGCCAACACCACTTACGGTGAGAACACAAGCGTTCTTGCACTGAGCCGTGTATACGATCCGAAGGTAATCCGTCTGGCAGCTATTTATGCAGTCATCCTCAGTTTCATTCCTAAGATGGCAGAGGTGATCAGCTCCCTTCCGTCCGCAATCATCGGCGGTATCAGCTTTATCCTTTATGGAATGATCTCTGCAGTCGGTGTACGTAATGTAGTTGAGAATAAGGTTGACCTGACACGTTCCCGTAACCTGGTTATCACAGCCGTTATCCTGGTATGCGGACTGGGTGTTTCTGATGGTCTTACCTTTACAATTGCAGGCGCTCACATCACTCTGACAGGCCTTGCACTGGCAGCAATCGTTGGAATCGTTCTGAACGCAGTTCTTCCGGGAAATGATTATGTATTCGAGAGCGGAAAGAAAAAAGAAGAATATGAAGACGACTGATTAAAGAAACATAAGCAGTAATTATAACAATTTTATAAAGCCTCCGCAAAAGTCTGGATGATGATCGGACTTTTGCGGAGGATTTTTGTATGGTGCTGGCCGGGAAGCCTGTTCTCTGCCAGCACAGCGTATGTATTTTTAGAAGCTTCCTCCTGTGCCGCCGTGGCTGCTGTCGGAACCGCCTGTGTCGGAGGTGTCATCCTTAGGCTTGGCCGTGCGGGTAACGGTGTTGTAAAGGAAAATATCGTTTGACCGTGTAACATCCATGCTGCCGCTGCGCACATAGTCTACAGCGCTTTCCTGGCTGCGCACGGACTTCAGCTGAGCCCTCATTCCCATGGTACAAAGCAGTGCCAGAACAAAGCCAATGGCAATGGAGATGGGAATCCACATAAGAGAAAATGGTTCTTTGGGAAGGGTAGAAGCATCATATGGCTCTTCCGTGGCTGCCTGTTCCAGGAACATCTCACACTGGTCGGCAAATTCGTTAAAGGCTCCGGCAAAGTCCTCGTCCTTTAATTCCGGCTGAACCTTTTCTTTCAGATAATCCAGGCCATCCTGATTGAAAACAGTCATGCCATAGCCGTGAGTGGTAATGTGCCATTCCCGGTCGCCAATGCTGACCATAAAGAGGATGCCGTCGTAATCATCACCTAGTCCATAATAATTGTCATCATAGAAGGTGTCGGTAAATTTGTTCATGGCCACGCCGTCTGTGGACTGTACCGTAGCTACTGCAACGTCAAAATCGTATTCCTCACTTAAGGAATCCAGTCTGTCAAGAAGCTGGGACTCTTCCTCATCGGTAAGAAGGTCGGCCGCGTCATAAACCCTGGGAAGAAATTCGTAATTATCATCGGTCTCTGCCTGAACAGTCAGGGCAGCAGGAAAAAGGCTTCCCACGCTGAGGGCGGCAGCCAGCATAACTGCAAAAGATTGTTTTTTCATGGCGCATCCCTCCTTATAATGTATGAACCAGCCATGCGATCACATAGGCGGCTAC
This sequence comes from Blautia segnis, assembly GCF_014287535.1. Taxonomy (NCBI): domain Bacteria; kingdom Bacillati; phylum Bacillota; class Clostridia; order Lachnospirales; family Lachnospiraceae; genus Blautia; species Blautia segnis. The sequence goes on from NZ_JACOOT010000006.1 coordinate 60,979, forward strand.
AGAAAAACCAGCAGTCAGACCAAGGAGCCATTTGGTAAAAATACTTTTGTCTACAGGTAGGTTTCCAACGAATTTGCCAGTCTGGCCGTTCATTCCGAACAGATAATGATTTCCTTTCCAGGTGGTGGAAAGCAGCCACACAGGAAACAAGGCGTAGTGGGTTTTGCCCCCGTGAAGCTGGATATGGGAATCTTCCGGTGTGACGGTGTCATATCCGTTTACTGTAGAGCGAAAAGCGTCTTCCGCAGCTCTTCGCACACGCTGGTTGGCACGCTCTACAGATTCTTCTGCGGAGACATCGTACTTGTCAGCAACGTAGCCTGCCAGGTAAGGTGTCTGGAAATCTACAGCTTCTGAAATTACATAAGGTTCCAGAGATTCTGTAAGGTCATTGTCAATCTTGGAAGAGCCGTCTACAGGAATCTGGTCGAAACCGATATTTCCGGCGCGGAAAACAGAGTAGTGGCTGGTTTCCGTATAGTCATACTCATCATCGCTCCAGAAACGGGTGCGGGTGGCATGATAGCGGATATCTGCAGTGGCGTCTGTGTCAAAAAGCCAGAATGGCACGTAGACGCCTTTGATCTCGTCAATATGGTTCTCTTTTTTGAAAACCTTGGGAAGAAGAATCTTGCCGTGAAGGTGCTTGTTCAGGCCTTCTTTGGCAGCCTTTTTGTCCAGCTTAAAGGGAATGATAAAGTCTGGACGCAGATCACCGGAGAATTTACCGGATATTACTACCGGGTTGCCGCAAAACGGGCAGCTGGAAGCGCCTGTGCTTTCGTCCGCAACGATCTCACCGCCGCAGGACTGGCATACGTAGACGGACATTTTGTCAGTTTCGTTTTCCTTCCAGTCTGTGCCGGAAGCATTTTCCCAGGTCATGTCATCGGCCTGCTGGCTGGCGGCAGCTTCATTAAATTCCTTAACGGTTTCCATGTCGAATTCGGTGTCGCAGTAAGGGCATTTCATCTTCTGAAGCTTGCTGTTGAACTCAATGGCTCCGCCGCAGCAAGGGCATTTATATTCAAGGATATCGGACAATATTTCATCTCCTCTCGGATAAAAATAGGATCAGTCCCGTAAAAGAGTCTGGGGAGTATCCCATCTTTTTACGGGACATATATGGTCAGTTACTGAATGTCGTTCTCATTAAACGGGTCGCCGCAGTTCGGGCAGAATTTCGGCGGATTGGTGAGATCTGCCGGTTCCCATCCGCACTTGTCACAGCGGTAGCGCGGCTTCATAGCAGGCTTTGGAGAACCGCAGTTGGTGCAGAATTTGCCTGTATTGACAGCACCGCAGGAACAGGTCCAGCTTGCATTTGCTACAGGAGCCTGAGGCTTCTTAGCGCCGCACTCCGGGCAGAAGTTGCCGGAAACAACAGCACCGCAGGAGCACTTCCACTGATCACCGGAAGGCTGGGCAGATGGAGTACTCTGAGGAGCCGCCTGCTGTGCCTGGGCTGCCTGCTGCTGTCCCATGTTATAGAGATCCTGGGCATTGAAGCCGCCTGCCATATTTGCCATATTCATTCCCATAAATCCGGTCATAGCGCCTGCAGAATTGCCTGCTGCTGTTTTCATAGCGTCTGCCTGGGCGCCTGCAAGTGTGGCAGCAGCCATAGCAGGATTGCGCAGCATTGCCATACGCTGTGCGTCTTTGATCATCTTGGCATCTTCTTCAGGAAGCGTGATCGGGTTCATGGCAACAGAGACGATCACAAGTCCGCGAAGCTGGCTCCATTTCTGGGTAAGGGCCTGGTTCATGGCATCACAAAGCTCCATTGCATGGGCAGGAAGGGCGCTTGGACGGATTCCCTGCTGGGAGATGCTTGCAAATGCTGGCTGAAGAGCGGAGATAAACTCTGTTTTCAGCTGGCTTTCGATCTGCTCTCTGTCATACTGCTGCTCGAAGTTTCCGCAAACATTGGAATAGAAGAGAAGCGGGTCTGCAATGCGATAAGAATAAACGCCGCTGCAGCGCACGGATACATCAATATCCAAACCGATATTTTGATCTACCACGCGGAATGGAATCGGATTCGGTGTGCCGAATTTATTGTCCACCAGTTCTTTGGTATTGAAATAATAAACGCGCTGGTCTTTGCCTGTGTCACCGCCGTAGGCAAAACGTTTGCCGATGGTGTGGAAGGTATTCATAATGGCATCGCCCAGATTGCCGGAAAAAATGCTGGGCTCTGTGGATGCATCGTAGGTATATTCGCCAGGCTCTGCGCAGATATCCACGATCTTGCCCTGTTCTACGATCATCATGCACTGTCCGTCTGCAACTGCGATTCCGGAGCCGCTGGTGATGATGTTGTCGTTTCCTCTGGTGTTGGAGGAGCGTTTGGAGGTGCGTTTCTGGCCTTTCACTGCCAGAACGTCATTGTCGATGGCATCGCAGTAGAAAAACTCTTTCCACTGATCTGCAAGTGTACCGCCTGCTGCTCCAAGAGCTGCTTTAATAAGTCCCATAATAGTAACCCCTTTCTTTTTTGATATGGTCTGGCTATATTCTTGCTTAGAGTTTATATGATTTTGTCAGAAAATACAAGCGACATGTGAAAAATGACAGGTTTTCGTGATAATAAGACGGAAAAAGAAAAAAATCTACAGCCTATAAGCATAGTACTGTAGATTTTTTGCATTTGAAATACTAATATTAGGTATTTTTTATTCTTCGGAAGAATCTTCTGAGCTGTCGCCAGAACTGCTCAGGTTCTGATAATATTGGGAGGAAGTGATGGAATCGGTATCCTCCACATAGTTGCCGGAAGCGTCATACATGTTGCCGTCAGAATCAAAGGTGACATCCAGAAGGGTAGTCTTGGTGGATGGGGTCACGTTCATGGACATGATCTCGTCATATTTGGTCTGAAGGTTCTCAAGGGTAAATTCATCTCCGATGGATTCCCGGACACTGTGAGCAGATGCCAGGGCGTCTGTGTATTCGGAAAGCTTGTATGGTCGGTATTCCTTATTGTCATAGCTGTAATGCATAACCAGCGGTGTCAGGGCAGCATCCTGGATTTCAATGGTGGTCTGGTCGCCTTCTACAGTTTTCTGGATGGTAAAGGTAGCCATGCCTCCAAGGAGCTGCTTCAAAGTTTCCTGTCCGGTAACAAAGTTGCCCAGGGAGTAGTAGATCAGCATGTTGTGTCCGGCGTCATCGGTAAGATATCCGTATGGCTGAAGCACGTTAGGGTTGGTGCCGATTACCACATCTACGCCCTGCTCCATCAGGAAGTTCGCCCATTCTTTTTCATATTCGGTAGGCATTGGTTCTTCTGTCTTGCCCCAGTTTGCAGAGAAAATCACGCAGTCTGCAGATGCACGGGCTGTCTGGATGGCAGCTGCCACGGCTGTGGTGTTAAAGGTATCTATCATAGAACCGGAAGAAGCGGTGCTGGAATCTGCGGATGCAGTGTCGGTACCTTCTGTGTCTTCTTCAGAGTCCTGACTGGAATCGGACTGACTGCTGTAGGATGGGAACGTGTAGTCCAGGAAAGCAATCTTGATTCCGTTTATCTCCACAATCTTTGGCGCGGAACTGGTCTGACTGTCGTGGATTCCTACAAGGGTGACATCCGGCTGCAGGGTATTCCAGTAATTCAGGGTTTCATCTAACATGGAAGTTCCATTGTCATCGATCAGTGCAGTCGCAGAGGTAACCACATTAAAGCCTGCATTTACAAGTGCGTCGCCAATCTCGGTTGGGGTTGCATATGGGGCAGTGCCGCTGACGGCATCATGGTTTGCGGTAAATGGTGTTTCCTGATTGACAATGGCAATATCTGCCGCCTGTATGTCTGAGCGGAGATTGTCATAAACGCTGTCATAGTTCCAGGCACCGCTTTCGGACTGGCCGGAGGAAAGAAGGCTTGGCTGAACCAGGTTGTCGCCTACTGCAAGTACTGTGGCAGTGGTGGTTTCCGCTGCAGCGACTGTGTTTTCCTTTTCCTTTTGTTTCTGGGCTTCTGCCGCTTTTTTCGCCTGGGCTGCGGGCTGACGGATCATGGCGTAGTCCATCTGATTAAAAATCAGGCACAGGACAACCAGAACCGCTGCTGACACCAGGAAGCTGGTCCTGGAATTCAGCCGTTCTTTATAATTTAATGGAAGATCGTCTCTTTTTTTCATAATTTCTGTCCTTTGAATGATTAATTGTAAAGTTTGAGTTTATTATAACAAACTATTATGCTTAAAGAAAGAAGGTATTCCATAAAATTTTAAAAAATTGTTACAGGACTTTGCGTTTGACAGTTCGTGTACCAGCAAGATTATTTCAAACACGCTCTAAAGTGCCTGGTTGATATATTTTTTTAGAACCGGGAATTGTACCGGGCCAATGGCGAGAATCTGCTGGTGAAATGCTTTCAGGTCAAAATCTTCGCCAAGAAGCGTTTGCTGCTCTTCTTTCAGATCCAGGAAATTCAGGTATCCCACGTAGTATTTCAGGTAATTAGCGGGCGTTTCCACAATGTATCGGTAAATTTCCGAAATCGCGGAGGCATCCCGGATGCCGAAAGCATTCAGGAAGCGGGCTGCCTGCGAGGGAGTCCAGCCACGGTAGTGGATTCCAATGTCCAGAAGGGAATAGATGCACAGGTTTACGCTTCGGTTCAGCCATGCGGCGCGAGTAAGGGCAGCAGAGGGGATTGCTTCGGATGCAGCTTGCCTCTGGGATTCCTGCGTCGTATTTTCCCGGGAAAGATACTGGGCGGCGTAATCGTAGGCGTAACTTTCCACATAGGTTGCCCAGCCCTCCACGTATCCGCCGGAGTCAATAAGATAGCGGATGTGCGCCGGATTCTGGCGGGCAAAATATACAGTCTGGTAAAGATGCCCCGGAAAGCCTTCGTGGGCCAGCGTGGTGAAAAGCTCCAGATTGCTGATAGAACGGCCGTTGTTGATATAAATGACGTTCGGGGAGCCTGTGTCCATAGGCGGTGTCAAATAAAAAGCCGGGCTGAGAAATTCCTCCATAGATTTATGTACCGTGCGGATTTCAAAGCCGACAGCCGGTGTTTCCGGGAAATCCTGTCGGATTTTTTCCTGAAGGAGATTTACGATGGTTTCGGGTTCCATAGCAGGCAGGTCTGTATTCTGGCTTTGCTGGGAAAACAGATCCGGATATTTTTTTAATAGAAGGGAAATTTCCCTGGAGTCTGCGGAAAGTTGCTGGGTAAGACGCTGCTCCAGCTGTTTTACAGGGAGATAGATGCCTACTTTGCTTTGCAGGAGATATTGGTAGTATTCTTTTCCACCGGAAAAATTGGACAGGCCTCCAGAGTTTTTTCCGGTTCCGCGCAGCTGCTCCAGGCCTTCTATCAGTTTCTGATAGGCGGGAAGGACTTTTTCTTTGAGAATCTGGCGGTGTGCCTGGTTCAGCTGTTTCTGGTCTTTTTCGGAAAGCTTTCCGTAGTCTTTTAGTTTCTGGGAAAAAATTTCAAGCATGTAATTGGAGTCTGGATCTTGGATGAAGGAGCGGCATTGCGTCTGGATTCGGTCAAGGGTTTCGTCACTCATGAAAAATCCAGTATCGGATTTTGCCCGCTCGAAGGCGAGAATGCTCTGGAAATAATCCCCTGTGGTGGTGAGCAGATTCAGGTAGTCGGTGATATCCTGATTATTATAGAAGTTATATTCTGCCAGGAGGACGGGAAGCTGGGCCTGAATGCCAAGGCTGGGGCCAAGGGGCTCCTCCAGAAGATAATGTTCCCCAAGAGAGGCTTGGGTGTGGTAGTAGAGCAGGAGCATGTCAAGGGTCAGGCGGTTGGTCTGGGAAAGCTTGGCGGGGGAAAAGGTCTTTAGTTTTGCTTCGTATTGTTCATATTGGCGAATGGCGTTGGAGTTGTCGGTGGCGAGGGTGCCAAGGGAGGCTCTGGGGCGGGAAATGCCCTGCTTTTCCGGATTTGCCAGGGAATAGTGAAGGTTCAGGACATTCCCGGAAACTTCTTTTTCGAAAAGGGATTCGGCGAAGTTCTCGAAGCGGGCATTTTCGGATATAGCATGGCGAAAGAGCCAGGGAAGGGCGATACAGGCGGAAAATATGAGGGAAAGAGCCGCAATGATAAGGGCTTTCTGCCTGGAATGGACTTGTTTTTTGAGGGTGGAAAGCATGGGGAATCCTCCCTGCCAGAGAGATTTTTACTATATTATTGAGATTTTCGGTAAAGTATGCATTTTATTTGGTCCCATGGGGGTGTAGGTGTGAGGATTGTGTGTCCAGGATGGTGGGATTTGCCAAATTAAAAGAGGGTGAGGGGAAAATGATTGGAAGATTTCACGAAATGGGGAGGGCGATGCGGCTGGCGTGAAAATTGACGGGGAAAATTTTGTGTGATATTATACACACCTGTTACGTAGACTTAATAAAAATGTAACAATTATCGCGGGAATGCGCCGCAGTGTGCTGCGGCAGCAGATGATAACGCGGTATACAGAAAAGGAACCCAGTCAATGTGGGGTATTAATTTCGAGAGGTGAATGGATGTTAAAAAATAAAATGAAGAAAATTCTGTGCGGCGTGGCCATATGTGTAACGGTATGTTCCCAGGTGATTTTTCCGCAGGCGGTATTTGCCGCAACAAAGAAAGCGGTGGAAAAGGCAGGAGAGGAATTTGTGGCAGCAATGGAAGCGGATGCTGACGAGAGTGCAGAGCTGACTGCTGAAAGTGTGGATTCCGAGAATGCGGAGCAAACTGTTGAGAGCGGTACTGCTGTAAGTGCTGATACAGGTGCAGAGGTAAGCTCGGAAAATGTGGATACAGATGTTTCTGCTGAGGAGAGTGTGGATAACTCAGAAACTGAGGAAGAGGCACAGAGTGGACCAACAGAGGAAGAACTGAGAGCGCAGATTGTGGATTTCGCCCTGCAGTTCGAGGGAAATCCTTATGTTTATGGCGGGACAAGCCTGACAAACGGTGCGGATTGCTCCGGATTTGTAATGTCTGTGTTTGCACAGTTTGGATATTCTTTACCAAGGGTGGCAGCAGACCAGTATTATCAGTCTGTTCAGAAGTCAGTAGCGGATCTGGAGCCGGGAGACCTGGTATTCTATGGAAGCGGAATCAGCCATGTAGCGCTGTACATCGGTGATGGACAGATCATCCACGCCAGCACATCCGCGTCCGGAATAAAGATTTCCAATTATGATTATGAAACTCCCGTTGGTGTGGGAACTTATATTGAATCAGACGGATTTTATGGGGAATAAAAAGATAGGGGCATTGCTTTTGGGCAGAGCCTGTTTAAATAAATACGCTTATAGGACTGGGATGAATTTCCTGGTCCTTTTTTTATCATACAATTACAGGGGAAAAATGTGTGTGGAAGTGGGATTTGTCTGTATTTTGCCGGATATTGTAAATACGATATTTTTAAGGGTTGAGTGTCGAAATATGTTGAAATTAGCAGATTGCACAAATTCTTTTTTGAAATGTGGATAGGTGAATTTGTGTGGGAAAAGTTTTCCACTTTTTGAAATCTGGAAAAACGTTGAAAAATCAAGTTATACACAAAGTTATCCACATTATCCACATGGAAAAGCATGTGGATGAGTTGATTTACATAATGAGGAGAGAAACAAATGTTTTGGTTATTGTTATGAAAATTGATTTTTCGACAAAAATCGGGAAAAATGTATTGACTTTTTTGAAATCAAAATATTATTGAATATTCACGGGAAATATCACAATTCAGGGCGTAAGAGGAAAATTATCTGACAAAAAGAACACGGTGAGAGAGGCAGTATTCAAATGAGTCCGACTGCCTCTTCACAGTTTATAGTGGTGAGACAACTAAATAAAAAAATGTGCGCTTCGTTAAAATGCTTTTATCTTTTTTTTAATCCTGTTCACATATTGCTTCGAGCAATGCAGAATCTCCCCGATTTCCTTATCCGAATACCCAGCCAGCAGGAGCCTGAAAATCCGGGAATAAACAATCGGCTTGTTTGTTAAAAGCATTTCGTAATCAAATAATGTTTCAACATCATCATATTTTTTTGTAAATCCATATTCACATAGTTTGGCATCCTCTGTTGCTTCTTCGCTGTTTTGGTAATTTCCCCTGCATAAAGCACAAAACCTACGGTAAAGGCCATTTCGGATATAGGAAACACATTCAACTTCACTATTGTAATAGCTCATACTATGTACCGCGATAAGAAATGCCAGCTTCATTTCCTGCTCCGCGTCCTCTGCATCCATATAAAACAGCTTCCCGGCGTATTTTTTGATCAGAGGTGAAAATAAAGAAATCAGCTGTTCCATTTTCTTGGGATCGTACTTTGCTTCACGTAATAAAACGCATAAATGATTCTCCATAAAAACCCTCCTTTTCCTTAAAAAAAGAAAAATTGGATTAAATGGAAACAAAAATGTCAAACTTAGTTTCTAAAAATTTTTTCAGGGATTTTTTATAGAAGTAAGCACTTATAAATAACTGTTTGAAAGGAAAAGAAAGTATGGAAATCAACACATCTTATCTATCAGATCATAATACTTACAGGACAAATAATCCAGGATACATTGTTGTGCACAATACGGATAATTTTTCAGAAGGGGCAGATGCCAGGGCGCACGCCTATGCGCAGTTTCACGGCAACCTGTCTGGCACATCGGTCCACTTTTATACGGATGATAAAGGGATTGCATACCAGACAGCAGAACTTCAGAGGGGCTGCTGGCATGTCGGGGTTAATTACGGGGGAAAGCTGTTTGGGACAGTCAACAACCGGAATTCCATTGGCGTGGAGATGTGTGTACAAAAGGGCTACGATTTTGAAAAAGCATTTGAAAACACGGTGGAACTGCTCAAAACCCTGCTGCGTATGACGGGGATTTCCCCGGAACATGTAGTACAGCATTATGATGTATGCCTGAAAAACTGCCCGTCACAGATCCGAAAGAAAAATGCATGGAAGCGGCTGCAGCAGGAGATCGGTGTCCCGGACAATGCTGCATTAGGACAGGGGCTGTATAAAGTAACAGCAGATGCATTGAACATCCGCTCAGGTCCGGGAACTGAAAATGATATTACGGGAGTGATCGAGGACAGGGGTGTCTACACCATTGTCCAGATCGAAAACGGGAACTGGGGCAGGCTTTTATCCGGTGCCGGATGGATCTGCCTGGAATATGCAAAAAAAATTTAAAAGCAGTTTCCAGACAGAAGGATACTGTCTTTTTATATAAATGTAAGTGCTTACGCAAAATAAAAAATACAGGAGGAAAACAATGAAGCGAAAAGAAGTAGTAGAAAAACGTACGGAAAATTCAAAGCTGTATGAAAACCAGGATCATTCTTTTACCAGAGAGATCTTTCTGGAAGCTGTGCATTATGAAGATGCAGACGGCAGATGGAAAGAAAAAGAGGCACTGGAATGCTGTCTGGCTGGTCATGGGGATGACAGGGCTCTGGTCTCTTTATCAAAAGACGGCTGTATGCTTTCATGGGGTGTGCAGGGTGCAGCCCACACTGTTGGGAAAAAGGCAGAAGCCGGGACCCTGTATCCGGAAATTTTTGAAGATGTGGATATGAGATGCCAGACGCTGGGAGAGAAAGTCAAGGAAGACTTTATCCTGAAATCAGCCCGTGCAGCCAGATCTTTTACTTATCTGTACCATATGAAAGGATTAAAAGCGGTACAGGATGGGGACTATGTGGCATTCTTAAATGAAAAAGGGGATGAGGTATTTACTGTGTGTGCCCCATACATGCAGGATGCAGCAGGCAGCCGCTCTGATGAGATCCGTCTCCTTTTTATCCAGGAAGATGATGCACACTGTAAAATTTCTTTTGAGGCAGATGAAAAGTGGCTGGATGCGCCGGAACGCTGTTTCCCCGTTGTCCTGGATCCGGTGACGACCACATCCAAAAAAGCAAAAGATATTATGGATGCCCATGTGGATTCCCTGCATGAAGAAGACAACTTCCAGACAAATATCTTTCTGAAAACAATGGGCGGGGACAATATCCAGAGAAGCTTTGTGAAATTTGTACTGCCAGAGATCAGCACCGGTGACATGGTGCTGAACGCAAGACTGGTGCTGGTATCCCTGACAGCAGACGGAAAAGAGAGGACAGTTAATGTGCACCGTGTTATGCAGGACTGGGATTCTTCCACGATCAACTGGTACAATAAACCTGTTTATGAGGAGACCGTCCAGGATTCCTGCAGATATACAGCAGACAAACAGAAATACATAACCCTGGATATCACAAGGCTTGTAAAAGACTGGTACCAGAATGGGAAGAATTTCGGCCTGATGTTCAAGGACGATTATGAGCTTTCAGGGTATACAAGTTTTCTTTCTTCTGACTGTGACAGCGGCTATCAGGACATGCGTCCGCGCATTGATATTACATATGCAAATTATTCCGGTCTGGAAGATTTCTGGAACTATCACAGCCAGGACGCCGGAAGGGCGGGCACCGTGCATGTCAATGACTTCAATGGAAACCTGATCCTTGAGCGTACGGATTTCGCAATGGGCGGAAGCCTCATGCCGGTTTCCCTGAAGCACGTATACAATTCCAATAACCGTAAGGAAAATCTTGGATACGGGCTGGGATTCCGTCTGAACTACCACCAGACCTTAAAAAAGGTAACGATTGCAGGAACGGATTATTACCAGCATGTAGACGGGGACGGCACAGTCCATTACTTCTATTATGACAGCAGCAAGAAGACCTGGAAGGATGAATTTGGACTGGAATTTACCCTCACCGTAAACTCCGGTACTGCGGAACCCTATGTGATCCGGGACAAAGAGGATAACCTGCTGGTATTTGACAGCAATGGTTATCTGATCAAGGTGCGGGATAAAAACAGCAATACACTTGCCATCACCTACAGCAATAGCCGTATTGCAAAGATCACGGACGGGGCCGGAAGGGCTACCAGTTTTACCTATCTGAAAGACGCAAACGGGACAGCCACAGACCTTAGCCAGATCACGATGCCATCCGGACAGACCATCGAATTTGCATACACCTCACATATGCTGACTTCTGTTACGGATATGGATGGAACCGTAATAAAATATACGTTTGCTTCCAATGGCAATTTAAGCTCTGTGGTAAACGCAGACGGCTACCAGTTGAAATATGGATATTATGGAACTGCCCCATACAGGGTAAAAAGCATTGCAGAGTATGGCGGGACTACAGCGGGAAATACACTTACACTGACTTACGGATACAACAGTACCAAATTTACGGATTCCAAAGGCCGCAGTGAGATCTACCGCTTTGATAACAGCTGTAACCTGCTCCATATCCATGACGGGTTCGGGCATGCTGCCAGCGGAAAATACACGAAGGATGGAAAACATGTGAACCGCCTTGAAAATGCCACAAAGCTTCAGTCCAACATCGTCCAGCTCCTCAAGGACCCGATCATCCAGGCGAAGACCATCGGCTGGACACCAAAGGTATATGCCGAAGGCACGGGAACCACATCTGTAAATACAGATACAAAGTACTGCATGGTTGGGAACCGTTCCTTAAAAGCGGAGTGTACTTCTGTCTCCCATGATGTGACCCAGAACGGAACCAAAAGTACGGTTAAAAATACATATACCTATACAAAGGACAGGCTTACTGGGATCAGCCACAATGGGTTCCGTTATGGTTTTGCGTATGATGCATTCGGAAACCTTACAGGAGAATCCGCAGCAGGAAAACAGATCATCGGGTATGAATACGAAGCCGCCAATGGAAACCTGCTGAAGACCACTTATGCAAACGGTGATTATGTCCGTTTTACCTATGATGGACAGGACCGTGTGCTCCTGAGCTATTACAAGCCGGCTTCCGGCAGCGAGCAGAAGCTGAATGAATACGTGTATGACCGGAGTGGAAACCTTGCAAAAGTGACCAATCATATGACCGGAAAGAGCTATGAGTTTGATTATGATTTCCTGGACCGCCTGATGCGTGCAAGGGATAACGCGGACAATTACTATGAATATACGTATGATGTCAATAATAATATGACTCGTATGTACCATGGGGCAGGAGTTTATGGAATTGCCACCACCTACAGCTACGATAAGGACGGACGGGAGATCACCGCGTCTGCATCCAAGAATTATTACCGGACAACAGAGTATGATCCGCTGGGGCGTATTGCAAACCAGCTGTGGCATACCCCTGCAGCCATCAGCGGTGTGATCTACGAATACAGCGGCAGCGGTACCAGGGAAAACGGCCTGCCGTCTTCCATGCAGGTCGGAGGCAGCAATTACGGCTATACCTATGACCAGAACGGGAACATCACCCAGTATCAGGTAAGCGATACCAATGCATCCGGTGGAACGACCAAAACCGTGACTTACCAGTATGACGAACTGAACCGTCTGATCCGTGAGAACAATCAGATCCTGAACAAAACAGTCACCTATGCTTACGATATTGGAGGAAACCTGGTCAGTGAAAAGGAATATGCCTATGCATCAGGAACCCTTCCAGCTTCCGCTTCTGTGACAAAAACAGGAACCTTTGATCCTGTATGGAAGGATAAGCTGGTCAAATGGAACGGCGTTGCAATGACTTATGACGCATCCGGAAACATGATCACAAAGGGAAGCACCAGGTATACCTGGACATTAGGAAATGCCCTTGCTGCAGTATCTGGCGGAAAGAACATCCAGTATTCCTATGACCATGCCGGACACCGGATCAGGAAAGTCGTGGACGGTGCTGTCACCCAGATGCGCTATGCTGGTGACCTGCTTGTCTCAGAGAGGACAGGAAGTGAGAAAACGCTCTGGTACCGTTATGATTCCTCCGGAAACGTGATCGCGCTGACCTATGAGAGCGAGATCTATATGTACCTTAGAAATGCCCAGAATGACATCATCGGTCTTCTTGACAAGGATGGAAAGGTCGTTGTAAGATATACCTATGACAGCTGGGGACAGGTAGTTAAGATTGAAGGAACCTTAAAAGATAAGGTGGGAGCAAGAAACCCGTTCCGTTATAAGGGATATTATTATGATGTGGAGACCGGCCTGTATTACTGCCGCAGCCGTTACTACGATCCTGCAATACGCAGATTCATCAGCGCGGATGACACACAGGTTTTAAGGGACAATCTCGATATGCTGGGTGAGAAGAACCTGTATGCATACTGTGATGATAACCCGATCACGAGAGTTGATGGCGATGGACAATGCTGGAATATTGTAGTTGGAGCTGTAATTGGAGCCGCTATGAATGTTTTGGCGGGAGGAGTAGCTGCTGCTGTAACAGGGCAGGAATATACTGTTACAGATATGATTGTTGCTGGCTTTGCTGGTGCTGTGGCTGGCGGTTTGGGAAGCGTAAAGAAACTAGCTGTTTTGAAAATAGTAGGTGCCATTGGCGGGGGCGTTATTAGTGCTGTTTATGCAGGTTTATACAGTTATAAGAGAGGGGACTCAGTGTTAGCTACTGTGGGTAATGCTAGTACAGCTTTCCTGACTACAGTATTTATAAGTAATTTAACTGGATTTGCAGATGCTTCCGAGTTTTGTGAAAAGTCTATAGCTATTGCGTGGGGAGCAACTTATGGAGTTGGAGCAAGCTCGATTGCAGCCAGCGTGTCCCTTGGAGTTTCTAATTCTGTATCACAAAATGAGATACAGGAAAAACAAGTTTATTGGGAAAAAAAGATAGGACAAGGACGGTATTTTAATGGAAGAACTGGTACTTCTGTTAATTATAACATTTGGAAAACTTCCGCTGGAGTTTTGAAAAAAAGGCCTAAAAAAATTTATAGACCTTCTAATGCATATTCTGTATAGAAGTAATTCGGATTGGAGGTATGAATGAAAATTTTATCAAAAAAACCATTTCTTGTAGATGGAGTTGTACTAATTCCTTTGATAATAGCGACATTTGCATATCCTCCAATCAGTTTGAAAAATCCTTGGATAATATTTTGTCTTATTTTTTTATTTGGTTTAATGATCTTCTTTATATTGCCACATTTTAGAATAGTAGAACTAAATCAGGAAGGGTGCATTGTATCTTGGTTTGGAGCAAAAAGGAATTTTAAATGGAAAGAACTTGAAGTGATTAGTTATGGAGAGGTAGTAAGGGAGGAAGGCTGGGAAGGAATTTTTTTCTCTAATAAAGCATTGACTCCAAAAGGCAAAGAAATGACAATCGAGAAGATTTATCTTTCTTGGAATATTTTTAATCAGTTTTTTATTATTTTTAATGATGAAAAAGAGAAAGAACAAATTATGAATCAATTGAAAGAATGGGACGTGAATGTTACCATTGACAGAGATTTTGCGCAAAGAAAAGAACATGAGCGTATACTGGAAGAAAAAACTAAAATGCGAGAAGAACGTAAAAGGCTTTATGAAGAAAGCAAAAAAAGAAAGCGGTGATATGTAAAATTTAGAATGTATACTTCCAAGCTAGTGTAAATCAAAACCACAGGGGATGGTTGGTATTTTCGACTAACCATTCCCTTTTTGTACTCTTTTTTGAA
>NZ_JACOOT010000021.1:0-73783 GCF_014287535.1 Blautia segnis
AAATGCCGTTTTCGGGGTAAAAATAGGTTCAAAAATGAGCATTATTTTTCCCACTTATTCAGAAAAAAAGTCACTATCCAAATCTAAACAGAAGAAGTTCTGTATTTGGCAAATAGTGACAAATCGTGAAAGGAAAAGAATGAGAAAATTAGCACTTAGTGACGAAATATTACTCAGCGTTGACAAAGCAGCCCGTTATATCGGCGGGGAGGTCAACTCTGTGATGAAAAATTTAGACGGGATAGATGTCCGTGTGGCGTTTTGTTTTCCGGATGTCTACGAAATCGGTATGTCCAACCTGGGTATGATGCTCCTCTACAACATGTTCAACAAGCGCCCGGACGTATGGTGCGAGCGTGTATACTCTCCGTGGCTTGATCTTGACAAGCTTATGAGAGAAAAAAATATCCCATTATTTGCATTGGAATCTCAGGATCCCATTAAGGATTTTGATTTCCTGTGCATCACCCTTGGCTATGAAATGTGCTACACCAACGTGCTTCAGACTCTGGATCTTTCCCAGATTCCGCTAAAAGCAGCTGACCGTGACCAATCATGTCCAATCGTAATCGGCGGCGGTGCATGTGCGTACAATCCGGAACCTCTGGCAGACTTTTTCGACCTGTTTTATATTGGTGAAGGTGAAACCGTCTATGATGCACTTTTTGATGCATATAAGGCCAATAAGGAAGCAGGAGGCAGCAGAGAAGACTTTCTTCTGAAAGCAGCACAGATCCCAGGAATTTATGTTCCGGCATTTTATGATGTCACTTATAAGGAAGACGGCACCATCGCTTCCTTTACACCAAATCGCCCGGGAGTTCCCGAGAAAGTACAGAAGCAGCTGATCGTAAACATGGATAAAGGCTACTGTCCAATTGAAAAACCGGTTGTACCATTTATCAAAGCAACACAGGACCGTGTAACACTTGAAATTCAGCGCGGCTGTATCCGTGGCTGCCGTTTCTGCCAGGCAGGTATGATCTACAGACCGCTGCGTGAGCGTGATGTTGAAGAGCTGAAAGCGTCCGCCAGAGCCATGCTGAAGAATTCGGGACATGAGGAAATTTCCCTCAGCTCCTTAAGCTCCAGTGATTACACCCATCTGGAAGAGCTGGTAAACTTTCTGATTGATGAGTTTAAATCTGCAGGCGTAAACATTTCCCTGCCATCCCTTCGTATCGATGCCTTTGCCCTGGATGTAATGAGCAAGGTGCAGGATATCAAGAAAAGCAGTCTTACCTTTGCTCCGGAAGCCGGTTCCCAGAGGCTTCGTGATGTAATCAACAAAGGCCTTACAGAAGAGGTTATTCTCCACGGTGCAAAAGAAGCCTTCGTAGGCGGCTGGAATCGTGTGAAGCTTTATTTCATGCTTGGTCTCCCGACGGAAACTGAAGAAGACATGAAAGGAATCGCTCATCTGGCTGAGCGCATTGCAGAAGAATACTATGATACTGTTCCCAAGGAAAAACGCCATGGAAAAGTACAGATCGTGGTCAGCACTTCTTTCTTTGTGCCTAAGCCATTTACTCCATTCCAGTGGGCACCAATGTACACAGAGCAGGATTTCATTGATAAGGCAAAGGTTGTTAAAGAAGAGATTCGTGCCCAGTTGAACCAAAAAAGCATCAAGTACAACTGGCATGAGCCGGATGTTACTACACTGGAAGGCTTCCTTGCAAGAGGTGACCGCCGTGCTTCTGAGGTCATTTTAAAGGCCTATGAAAAAGGCGCTCTTTATGATGCCTGGTCTGAAAGCTTCCGCTACGATATCTGGAAGGAAGCTTTTGCAGAGACTGGCATTGACATTGAATTCTACACTCTTCGTGAGAGAAGCACAGA
Source organism: Blautia segnis (assembly GCF_014287535.1). Taxonomy (NCBI): domain Bacteria; kingdom Bacillati; phylum Bacillota; class Clostridia; order Lachnospirales; family Lachnospiraceae; genus Blautia; species Blautia segnis. Next base: position 1,843 of record NZ_JACOOT010000021.1, read on the forward strand.
CGAGATCCTGCCATGGGATTTCATTGATGCAGGCGTAACCAAGGAATTCCTGATCCGGGAATGGAAACAGGCCAAAGGCGAGGTGGTAACTCCAAACTGCCGCCAGAAATGTGCAGGCTGCGGAGCAAGACGTTATAAAGGAGGCGTATGCTATGAAGGTAAGAATTAAATTTACAAAAGAAGGCCCTATGAAATTTGTAGGCCATCTGGATACCATGCGCTACTTCCAGAAAGCGGTTCGAAGAGCCGAACTGCCCATCGCTTTTTCCGGCGGATACAGCCCCCATATGATCATGTCCTTTGCAGCTCCTCTTGGAGTTGGCGTTACCAGCACAGGAGAGTACTTTGACATGGAGCTTACAGAAACTCTTCCCACTGATGAGATCTGCCAGCGCCTTGACGCGCAGATGGTCCAGGGCGTTAAAGTTTTAAGCGCCCGCCAGGTGGAGGATGGAAAAGCAAGCAAAGCCATGTCCCTTGTTGCCGCCGCGGATTATCTGGTAGAATTCCGTGAGGGCAAAGCACCAGAAGAAGGCTGGCAGAACAAAATTGAGGAATTTATGAAGCAACCTGAGATTCTGGTCACAAAAGAGACCAAAAAAGGGGAAAAAGAGGTAGATATCCGTCCTTTCATCTATAAAATGGCTTTGCAGGAAAATGACCGCATTTTCTTAAGCCTTGCATCTGCAAGCGCCAACTACACCAAACCGGATGCCGTCATTGCCGCCTTTGCCAAATGGCTTGGATGGGAGCTTCCGGAATTTGCATGCATGATCCACCGTCTGGAAGTGTACGCAGATCTGGGAGACGAGAAGAAGCACAACTTTGTTTCCCTTGAATCATTAGGGGAAGAAATTAAATAAACAACCAGGTGAACCAATTGAGTAAACTAATCATAACAACCATGGAACTTGACGGCAATCAGTGCCATGCCTGTGCAATCGAGGAAGAAAACCAGATCATGGAGCTTCGTCTGGAAGCTGCCTCCCGCCAGTCCATTCTTGGAAATATTTATGTGGGACAGGTGGAAAACATTGCTGCAAACATCCAGGCCGCATTTGTACTGATTGCCCCTGGCGTGCGCGGTTATTTTCCCATTCAGGAAGCGGAGCATGTGATCTATGCCTCTGGAAAAGCCCTTGGAAGCCCCCTTCGCCCGGGAGATCAGATCCTTGTCCAGGTAAGCCGGGATGCCATGAAAGGCAAGCTTCCAGCCCTTACCGCCAACTTAAATTTCACAGGCAAATATCTGGTCCTCACAACAGGGGAAAAGAAATTCGGCCTTTCCGGCAAGCTTTCCGGCACGGAACGTCACACCCTTTCTTCCTGGCTGGAAGAGGAAGCAGCGCGTCCTGACAAAGAATATGGCCTTATCGTCCGCACCAACGCCGCACAGGCAGAAAAAAGCGAAGTCTTGCAGGAGCTTTCCTATCTGAAGAACCTCTATGAAAAAGTTGCGGTAAACGGCAGAAGCCGCACCTGCTTCAGCGTCCTTTATGAGACGGAACCGGTTTATCTCACCACCCTTCGGGATATTTACAGTGAAAACCTGACCGACATTGTGACAGACGATCCTCACATTTATGAGCAGATCACTTCCTATCTGAAGGAAACAAGCCCGGGAGAAGAGAGCAAGGCCCGTTTTTACCAGGACAAGCTCCTTCCATTATATAAGCTTTCCCGTCTGGAAAATGCCCTGGAGGAAGTCCAAAAAGAAAAAATCTGGCTGAACAGCGGCGGATTTATTGTGATCCAGCAGACCGAAGCCTTCGTTTCCATAGACGTAAACAGTGGTAAATTTACCGGAAAGAAAAAGGCAGAGGAGACCTACCGCAAGATCAATCTGGAAGCGGCAAAGGAAATTGCAAGGCAGCTTCGCCTGCGCAATTTATCCGGGATCATTCTCATCGACTTTATCAATATGGCAAATCCGGATCACAACGACGAGCTGTTCCACGTGCTTCAGAAATACCTGCGAAAAGATCCGGTGAAATGCAAAGCGGTAGATATTACGCCGCTGCATATTCTGGAGATGACCAGGAAAAAAGTCAGACGGCCTGTGATTGAAGAGATCAGACAGATAAGATCAGGTAGCACAATAGCAGATGCCAAATAAAATTTCAAAATTTTACAAAATATTTTAAAAAACCACTTGACGAACAGGGATCACCCTGTTATTATAATCAAGTATGCCGCACAAAGAGGTTTAAGAGCCATAAGGCCACCATATTTGGCGAGTAAAGTCTATAGGAGGTGCCACAAATGTACGCAATTATTGCAACAGGTGGTAAACAGTACAAAGTTGCTGAAGGCGACGTAATCAGAGTTGAGAAGCTCGGAGTTGAAGCTGGTGAAACCGTTACTTTTGATAACGTAATTGCAGTTAGCAATGAGGGATTAAAAGTTGGAGAAGACGTTAAGGATGCCAGTGTTACCGCTTCTGTAGTTGAGAACGGAAAGGCTAAGAAAGTCATCGTTTACAAGTACAAGAGAAAAACTGGATATCACAAGAAAAACGGTCACAGACAGCAGTACACCAAAGTTAAAATCGAAAAGATCAACGCTTAATCTGGTGCTGTTATGATCAATATTACAGTTAAGAAGAGAAATGGCTCTTATCTGGATTTTCTGTCCAGAGGACATGCAGGCTATGCCGAAGAGGGACAGGATATTGTATGTGCCGCTGTATCTGCTTTGATCATCACAACTGTGAATTCACTTGATGCATTCACAGAAGAGAAGATTGAGGTTGGAGAGGATGACGGATACGTATCCATCCATTTTAAAACAAATCCTAATACTGAGCGCGGGAAGCTTCTTATGGATTCCCTTATTCTCGGATTAACAGAAATTGAGCATAGTTATAACAATCGATATTTGACAGTAAGAGTCAAGGAGGTGTAACAACAATGATGAAGATGAACCTTCAGTTATTCGCACATAAAAAGGGAGTTGGTTCTACAAAGAACGGTCGTGATTCCGAGTCCAAGAGATTAGGTGCGAAGAGAGCAGACGGACAGTTTGTTAAAGCCGGCAACATCCTTTACAGACAGCGCGGAACTAAGATCCATGCAGGTGAGAACGTAGGATGTGGAAAAGACTATACCTTATTTGCACTGACCGATGGTGTTGTAAGATTCACCAGAAAAGGCCGCGATAAGAAACAGGTTTCTATCGTACCAGTAGAGGCAGAGTAATCAGTAGAGCAAGAGGCTTCAAATCTATAAAGGTTTGGAGCCTTTTCTTATAAAGGAGATTTATGTTCGCAGACAGAGCTACCATTATAATCCGTTCCGGTAAAGGCGGCGACGGCCATGTAAGCTTCCGCAGGGAAAAATATGTACCTGACGGCGGTCCGGATGGCGGCGACGGCGGTAAGGGCGGAGACGTAATTTTTGAGGTAGACGAGGGACAGAATACCCTCGGAGACTACCGTCATAAGAGAAAATATAAGGCAGAAGACGGCCAGGAGGGCGGCAAAAAGCGCTGCCACGGAGCCGATGGAGCTGATATTATATTAAAGGTACCGGAAGGCACCGTAATCATGGACGCAGCTTCCCGCAAGGTTATTGCAGATATGTCCGGCGACAATCGTCGTCAGGTCGTTCTGCGCGGCGGACGCGGCGGCAAGGGAAACCAGCACTATGCAACTCCAACTATGCAGGTTCCCAAATATGCACAGCCAGGTCAGCCTTTCCAGGAGCTTGAAGTTCTTCTGGAGCTTAAGGTGATCGCTGACGTTGGACTGGTAGGTTTTCCTAATGTAGGTAAATCCACCTTTCTTTCCCGTGTCACAAATGCAAAGCCAAAGATTGCCAACTATCACTTTACAACTCTTAGCCCGAATCTTGGGGTTGTGGATACTGAGAATGGCGGATTCATCATCGCAGATATCCCAGGTCTGATTGAGGGAGCTTCTGAGGGCGTAGGCCTTGGCCACGAATTCCTTCGCCACATCGAGCGTACCAGAGTTTTGGTACACATTGTAGACGCAGCTTCCACAGAGGGCCGCGATCCTATTGATGATATTTACAAGATCAACAAAGAGCTTGAGGAGTACAATCCGGAGATTGCAAAGCGTCCTCAGGTAATTGCAGCCAACAAAGTGGACTGTATTTTTGACGATGGTCAGGAGAATCCCGTTGACAGACTCCGTAAGGAATTTGAGCCTAAGGGAATCAAGGTATATCCCATTTCCGCAGTTACCGGACAAGGTGTGCGTGAGCTCCTTTTCCACATTAAGGAACTTTTGGATAGCTGTCCGAAGAAGGCTATCGTATTTGAGCAGGAATTCTTCCCGGAGGATGCACTGATCAATGAGACCCTTCCATTTACCGTGGAGATCGATGAGGAGGATCCCTCCGTATTTGTTGTGGAAGGACCCCGCATTGAGAAAATGCTGGGCTACACCAATCTGGATTCTGAGAAAGGCTTTGCCTTCTTCCAGCGCTTCCTCAAAGAGGGCGGCATTCTGGAGGAACTGGAAGCAGCCGGAATTCAGGAAGGCGATACCGTCCGCATGTATGGATTTGAATTTGATTATTACAAATAAACCATTGATTTTATGTATTTTGCAGCCTGTGATGTATAATCGGCTGCAGTTCAGGAGATAAATTATGACAAGCAAGCAGAGAGCATATTTAAAAGGTCTTGCCATGAAAATGGATGCCATCATCCAGCTTGGCAAGGGCGGTCTTACACCTGAGAACACCAAAGCCGTTGACGAAGCTCTTGCAGCCAGAGAGCTGATCAAGATCAGCGTGCTGCAGAACTGTCTGGAGGATCCGAAGGAAATGGCACAGGTTCTTGCAGAGCGCACTCATTCCCAGGTTGTACAGGTAATCGGCAAAAAAATCGTATTATACCGTGAAGGTAAAAAAGAGAAGAAGAAAATTGAACTGCCAAAATAATCACAGAAAAATCGGGATTATGGGCGGAACCTTTGATCCCATCCATATGGGACATCTGATACTTGGCGAGCAAAGCTATGAGCAGCTGAAGCTGGATAAGGTATTGTTTATGCCAGCCGGAAATCCTCCGCACAAGAAGAACCGAATTGGCAGAGCAGCTGATGAGCAGCGTGTAGATATGGTCCGCCTTGCCATTTCAGATAATCCTCACTTTGAACTGTCTCTTGCGGAAATGAACGAGACCGGTTACACTTATACCTACCGCACTCTGGAGGAATTAAAGGAATCAAATCCCGATACGGATTATTATTTTATCATCGGAGCCGATTCTTTATTTGCCTTTGAAGAGTGGCGTGAGCCCGGACGTATCTGCGCAGCCTGCACTCTTGTAGTTGCTGTGCGTGATCACGCTTCCAGGGAGCAGCTTCGCGAGAGAATCCAGTATCTCTCAGAGAAGTATCATGGACATTTTGTTATTCTGGATACTATGAACATTGATGTATCCAGTCACCTGATACGCCAGTGGATAGCCAAAGATAAAAGTCTGAAATACTACGTTCCGGATCTTGTAATCTCTTACATGAAGGAAAATGGAATCTACAGAAAGAAGGAAGTCTGACCATGGCAGATTATGATTTTGCGAAAATAGAAAAAAAGCTTTCCAAGTATCTGGATGAAGATCGTTTTCAGCATACCATGGGAGTCATGTACACCAGTGCCTGCCTAGCTATGGTACACGGATATGATGTGAAGGATGCACAGGTTGCCGGTCTTCTTCATGACTGTGCCAAATGCATCCCAAATAAAAAGAAACTGAAAATGTGCAGTGAGCATAATATCCCGGTTTCTGATTTTGAACTTGGGCATCCTTTTCTTCTCCATGCAAGATTAGGGGCATATATTGCTCATGAAAAATACGGAATTGACAATCAGGAGATTCTTTCTGCCATTAATTACCATACTACAGGCAGATGTGATATGAGTCTTCTGGAAAAGATTATTTATATTGCGGATTACATTGAGCCTATGCGCTATAAGGCAAGCCGTTTGCCTGAAATCCGTAAAATCGCATTCCAGGATCTGGATGAGTGTATGTATGAGATTCTTAAAGATACGCTGGAATATCTGGAAGAGGATTCAGCTGAGGATATCGAGCCAACTTCCAGAGAAGCTTATATTTATTATAAAGAATTACATAATAAACGCGGCAATGTTACCAATAGCTGACAGCGAAATGAAAGTTTCTGCCGCATAGCAGAAACCGCTGTACTGTTACTACTATACCGAAAGGAGCAGAACATGAGTACAGTAAGCACAGAAAAAATGATGGCACAGATTGCCTGCAAGGCAATTGATGATAAAAAAGGACAGGATATCAAGGTAATCGATATTCATACTGTTTCCGTAATTGCAGATTACTTTGTAATCGCAAGCGGTACCAACTCCAACCAGGTTCAGGCGATCGTAGACAATGTTGAGGAACAGCTTGGACGTGCTGGATTTGAAGCAAAGCAGATCGAGGGAAACCGCAATTCCAGCTGGATTCTCATGGATTACGGCGATGTGATCGTGCATGTATTTGATGAAGAGAACCGGCTTTTCTATGATCTGGAGAGAATCTGGAGAGATGGAAAAGTGCTGGAAATGGATGAATTTCTGGAGAAATAATGTATGATAAAAGCCGTATGGGCAAACTCGTCTCAAACCTAAGAGACAGAAGATGCTCATGCGGCTTTTATTTTACTCACAAATCCTGCATTCTTTCAGACATAAGCTCTTTCACTTCTGATTCATCGGCTGACAATTCTACGCATCCTGACATATATCGTTCTATAAGTTGTCAATAATAATATTATGTAAATAAAGCACTTAAAAAATTAATCTCTTATATTTTGGTACCTTTCAAAATATAAGAGATTAAGAGTCCCTGCATACTCCGAACGGCTTTCTGCAGGATTTGCATCATACTTTACGGAAATGAGTATGGGGCGCACTTTAAAACTTACTGATAAAAGCGCATCACACCGAATACTTTCCCCAGAATCTTTACTTCGCCTGTGACGATGATCGGATCCATGGCGTCATTCTCCGGCTGAAGACGGTAGTAGCCTTTTTCTTTATAGAAGGTCTTCACTGTGGCGGAATCCTCTACCATGGCAACTACAATATCTCCATTATCAGCCGTAGGCTGCTGCTTCACAAGCACCTGGTCGCCGTCGAAGATTCCGGCATTGATCATGCTGTCACCCTTAACCTTAAGCATGAAGCTCTGCTCATTAGGCATGAACTCTGATGGGATCGGGAAATAGCCTTCTACGTTCTCCACGGCAAGAATAGGCTGTCCGGCAGCTACCGTTCCTACCAGGGGAACGTTCACCACTTCACGGCGGACCAGATTAAAATTGTCGTCAATAATCTCAATGGCTCTCGGCTTGGTGGCATCGCGGCGGATGTAGCCGTTCTTCTCAAGGGCTTCTAAGTGCGCGTGAACAGAAGAGGTGGATTTCAGATTTACGGCCTCACAGATTTCACGGACTGCCGGTGGGAAGCCGCGGTTCAAGATTTCACTTTTTATATAATCCAGGATTTCCTGCTGTTTTTTACTGATTTTACCATATGTCATAAGAGTTTTCCTCCGAAATTCATTCAACTTTTTTCTATCATATCATATTTTTCTTTATTAAGCAAACAGATATTCTGAAAATATGTTCGTTTTCCTCTTTTTTGTTCACAGACTTTTCTTCTTGTTTTCCTTGTGTTCAAAGGCAAAAAATGGTACAATTGTTTGGCACGAATTGAACGATTACAAAACAGATATGTTGCCGACAGGCGACATGATCAAAACAAAGGGGGAATCTGCTTGTCCGAAAAGAAAACGAACAAACCGGGGCATATGGCCGGGCTTCTTGTACAGTTGAAGAAAATATTCGGACTCAACATCGCCACCATTGCTTTTGGTGTTTTGCTGATTTATATGGTATTTACAGCAGTCCTTTTGATCACCTCCACACATATAGAGTCCTATCAGGTAACCACAGGCCCCCTTTCCCGGAATGAAACCTATACCGGCCTTTCCATTCGGGAGGAGAGTGTATTTAAGGCAGAGTCATCCGGTTATGTGAATTATTACGCAAGAGAAGGCAGCAAGATCAATGCCGGCGGAGCGGTCTACGGCTTAAGCTCCGGCAAGACCTCCGAGACTTCCGCGGCACTTAGCTCGGAAGACCTGGCGAAAATCCGCAGCTCCATGCTCAGCTTTTCCAAAAGCTTTTCCGGAAGCAAGTTTAACAATACCTACAGTTTCAAGAACCAGCTGGAGGGCAGCATTCTTCAGTACGAGGGAATCTCCACAGACGGGAATGCCAGTTCCCATGTAGTTTCCATTGGGGGACAAAACGTATGCAAGGCCCAGGAGGACGGAATTATCCTGTATTCCATGGACGGCTATGAGAATAAAACGGTTGATACCCTCACAGCAGAGGATTTTGACCAAACCTCGTACCATGAAACAGATCTGAAAACGGATGCCCAGATACAGACGGGAGATAATATTTATACCAATATCACCAGTGAGCTGTGGAGCCTGATCATTCCACTCAGCGATAAGCAGGCTGCCAAGCTGCAGGGACGCACCACCATCCGTGTGAAATTTCTCAAGGATGGCATGACCCAGAGCGGTGATTTTTCCATTGTCAAAATAGATGGGGCCAAATACGGCAAGATTGATTTCAGCCGCGGCCTGATCCGGTACGCATCAGAGCGTTTCCTGGATATTGAGCTTGTTACCAACACGGTAACCGGGCTTAAGATTCCCCTTTCCGCTACCACTTACCGGGATTTTTACGTGATCTCTTCCGAGTATTCCACCACAGATGCCAACGGCGTCATCGGCTTTAACAAGGTTTCCAAGGATTCCGACGGAAACACAGTCAAAACCTTCATCAAAGCTGGAATTTACGGAAAGCTGGTCACCGGCTATGATTCCTCGGGTAAAAAGGAAATCTGCGATTATTATGTAGATAAAAGCGCATTCAAGGAAGGAGATGCACTGGTAAAGAATAATTCCAACCAGCGCTTCATTGTCAGCGAGACCATATCCCTGGAAGGCGTATACTGCATTAATCAGGGCTACCCTGTTTTCCGTTGGGTTGAGATTCTGGATCAGAATGAGGAATATGCCATCATTTCCAGTTCCACTTCCTACGGCCTTTCCAGATATGACCGCATTGCCAGGGATTCTTCCCAGGTGAAGGAATAAGATTTTTCTATTTCTATTGATTGATATACCATTTTTAAGGAGGCTTATAAAAATGTTAGCTGAAAATTTACAGCAGGTAAATGCAAATATTGAAAAAGCCTGTGCTGCTGTGGGGCGTGCTCCCAGTGAGATCACACTTGTTGCCGTAAGCAAGACCAAACCCGTATCCATGCTTCAGGAAGCTTATGATGCCGGAGCCCGTGTTTTCGGGGAAAATAAAGTCCAGGAGATCATGGACAAATACGATCAGCTGCCCTCTGATATCCAGTGGCACATGATCGGCCATCTCCAGCGCAACAAGGTGAAATACATCATTGACAAGGTTGCCATGATCCATTCCGTGGATTCCCTGCGTCTTGCACAGACCATTGAGCAGGAGGCTGCCAAGAAGGAGCTGGTGATGCCGATTCTTCTGGAAGTAAACGTAGCAGAAGAGGATACCAAATTTGGTCTTAAAGTAGAAGAAGTGCTTCCGCTTCTGGAGCAGACCAGCAGTTTTTCTCACATTCAGGTCAAAGGACTTATGACAATTGCGCCTTTTGTAGAAAATCCAGAGGAAAATCGCGAAGTTTTTCGTACATTAAAAAAATTAAGTGTTGACATTAGTGCCAAAAACATTAATAATGTTACTATGAGTGTTCTGAGTATGGGTATGACCGGAGATTATCAGGTTGCTGTCCAGGAAGGCTCGACTATGGTACGCGTAGGTACTGGAATTTTTGGTGAGCGTAATTACGCCACAGTGTAAGAAGACTAAGATTGGAGATTGAAAATGAGCGTTTTTGATAAATTACTGGATACTATTAAGCTGAATGATGATGACTATGATGAAGATGGTTATTTGGATGAAGATTTAATGGATGATGACGAAGAGGGCGATTTCTTCGATGATGATCCTATGGATGACAAGCCTAAGAAGAAATTTTTCGAGAAATTCGGCCGCAAGAAAGAGGATGACTTCGCAGATGAGGAAGAGACCTTCAAGGAAGAGCCGATACATACTGCTGCCGCTCCGAAGCCAACAGCAGCCAAGGCTCCTGTGAAACAGCCGGCTGAGAAACAGCGTCCTGCCGCATCTTCCAAGATCACTCCAATGAGAAGCAGCCGCCGCGCCAACCAGGCTTCCTCTATGGAGGTTTGTGTGATCAAGCCAGCTTCCATGGAAGACACCCGCGAGATTGCAGACACACTCCTTGACAATGCAACTGTAATTCTGAACCTGGAGGGCATTGATGTAGAGCTGGCACAGCGTATCATTGACTTCGCATCCGGCGCATGCTATTCCTTAAATGGATCTCTTCAGAAGATTTCCAGCTATATTTTCGTACTTGGACCGTCTTCTGTTGACATTACAGGTGACCTTCAGAATATTCTTGGCGGATCTACACCGTCCGTAAGAGCTGGTTATTAATTTTTATGGATAAGGACGATTTTTTACTTAAGAGAATCCGGGAGCTGGCAAATCTCTCTTATCAGAGAGATATTGTCACCTTTACGGATTTTCTTAACTTAAATGAACAAAATATGCTTGCCACCCTGAAGCTCCGGCAGATGGGCGTAAGTGTGAAGCTTTTTGGCGGCTACAACCATGCCGAGCGGCAGATGGCGGCCTTTTATCCAGGTACTGTAGGCTTTTCCTGGGAATATCCCATCGACTGCCTTAAGATCATCCCGAAAGCCCTTCGTTTTTCCGAAGAGCTGGGACACCGGGACTACCTGGGCGCGATTCTGAACCTGGGCGTTGACCGCAGTGTGGTTGGAGACATTCTCATTAAGGATAAAGAAGCCTGGGTTTTCTGCCTTCACAAAATGTCAGATTTTTTTATAGACAATCTGGTCCGCGTGCGGCACACCACTGTGCTTGTTACCAGGGTAGAGCAGGCAGAGGAAATTCCAGAACCGCAGTTTGAAGCTATCAGCGGCACCTGTGCTTCCGTTCGCCTGGATTCCCTGATCGGACTGGCTTTTCAGACGTCCAGAAGCAGTATGGTTTCCTTTATTGAAAGCGGTCTTGTGTTTGTAAACGGCAAGCTGATCACGTCCAATGGCTATGAGCCTAAGGAGGGAGACATTATTTCCGTCCGCGGAAAGGGGCGCTTTATCTACGACGGCGTTTCCAGACAGACCAAGAAGGGCAGGCTGGGCGTGCGGCTTCGCAAATATATCTGAAGAGAGGACGATTACTATGGCAGAAGAAAAATTACTGGTGAAACGCGACGGGGATTTCTGTTACCCCATTTATTTTGAAAACGACTTTCAAGCTCTTTCCGGTGCATTGAAAGAAGAGGGGCTTGCAGGCAAAAAAATGTGCATCGTCTCTGATTCCACCGTTGCTCCCCTTTATGCAGAGCAGGTGAAGGCAGAGCTTCTGAAAATAACCGATCATGTCTGCCAGTTCGTGTTCCCGGCTGGTGAAGCACATAAGAACCTGGACACAGTGGAAGACCTGTACCAGTGCCTGATTGAGAACGGACTTGACCGCAAGAGCCTTGTGGTTGCTCTTGGCGGCGGCGTAACAGGGGATCTTTCCGGATTTGGGGCCGCGACCTATCTTCGGGGAATTGATTTTATCCAGATTCCAACCACCCTTCTTGCGCAGGTAGACAGCAGTGTAGGCGGCAAAACCGGCGTAGATTTCAGACAGTTCAAGAATATGGTAGGTGCCTTCCACCAGCCCCGTCTGGTTTATATGAACATGGCCACCCTTCAGTCCCTTCCAGAGCGCGAATTTGGCTGCGGAATGGGCGAAATCTTAAAGACCGGACTGATTTGCGACAAAGAGTTTTTCGACTTCGTATGCGCCAATTACGAGGTAATACGCACAATGGATCCTGGAATGCTAGCTGTAATGATCCGCAGATGCTGTGCCATCAAGGCTGGCGTTGTAGAGCGTGACCCTAAGGAACAGGGCGAGCGTGCCCTTCTCAATCTTGGCCACACCATCGGACATGCTGTAGAAAAGCTGATGAATTTCCAGCTGCTTCACGGACAGTGCGTGGGAATCGGCCTGGTTGCCGCAGCTGCCATTTCCAAAGAGCGGGGACTGCTTACCCAGGAGGAATACCAGCAGGTATGCCATGCACTAGAGATTTACAATCTGCCTTTATATGTGGAGGGACTTTCCCCACAGGATATCCTTGCCGCTACCAAAAAGGACAAAAAAATGGAACAGGGACAGATCAAATTCATTCTCATGGACGGTCTTGGAAAGAGCTTCATTGACAAAACAGTTACAGATGAAGAGCTTCTTGTGGGAATCCATGCGATCTGCAGGTAATGCCCTATGAAAGAGCAGACACTGTCCCAGGACAGACGAACCAGGCCATTAAAGGCTCCCAGGCTAAAAGGCTTCCTGCTGATCCTGTTTCTGGTGCTTTTTGACCAGATTACAAAGCTTCTTGCAATCCGTGGCCTGAAGGACAACGCAGGCGTTACCCTGATTGACCGCGTTCTGGTGCTGCGGTACCTTGAGAACCGGGGCATGGCATTCGGGCTTCTTCAGGGCAGGCTTTTGTTTCTGGTGCTGATCTGTCTTGTATTTTTTGCAGCCATTATCTACCTTTTTGTAAAGGCTCCGGCTACCGCCTATTACGGGCCCCTGCTTTTTACTGCAGCAGTTGTATTTTCCGGGGCTATGGGGAATTTTATTGACCGTGTTTTCCGCGGATATGTGGTGGATTTCATCTATTTTTCCCTGATTGATTTTCCCACCTTTAATGTAGCTGATATTTACGTTACCTGCGGCATTATTGCCCTGGTATTTCTCATCTTTTTCCGCTATAAGGAAGAGGATGACTTTGATTTTCTGAAACCGTGAACACCAGGCAGGAAGCTTCCTTTGACCGCTTCCATGCCGGAGAGGAGTTTTGAAATAATATGGAACTGTTAGAGTTCACCGCAGCAGATGAGGAGGCAGGGGTTCGCATAGACCGCTGCCTTTCTGATAAATATGAGGATCTTTCCCGCTCTTATCTTCAGAAGCTTCTGAAGGACCAGGGCGTAACCGTCAATGGGAAGATTGTAAAAGCAAATTACAAACTGCAGGCCGGGGATCTGGTGCAGACCACTGTGCCGGATTTAAGCGAGCCGGACATCCTTCCGGAAAACATTCCTCTTGATATTCTGTATGAGGATGATGACGTACTGGTGGTCAACAAACCCAAGGGAATGGTGGTGCATCCTGCAAACGGACACACCAGCGGAACCCTGGTAAATGCCATTATGTACCACTGCCAGGGAAATCTTTCCGGAATCAACGGAGTAATGCGTCCCGGCATTGTCCACCGCATTGACAAAGACACCACCGGGGCACTTCTTGTGTGCAAAAATGACACCGCACACCGGGATCTGGCCCAGCAGCTGAAGGACCATACCATCAAGCGCCGATACCGGGCTATTGTTTCCGGCAATTTGAAGGAGGATGAGGGAACCGTAGAGGGGCCAATCGGCCGTCACCCTGTTGACCGCAAGAAAATGGCCATCAACTACAAAAACGGCAAGGATGCCGTCACCCATTATAAGGTTCTGGAACGTTTCGGGAACGCCACCTATATAGAGTGCCGTCTTGAGACAGGCCGCACCCACCAGATCCGTGTACATATGACCAGCCTTGGGCATCCCCTTCTGGGCGATGAAATCTACGGCTCCGGCAAAAATCCCTACCATCTCCAGGGACAGACCCTTCATGCCATGGTCCTTGGGTTTGTACATCCCCGGACCGGAGAGTATATGGAATTTTCTGCACCTTTGCCAGAATATTTTCTTAATTTGTTAGAAAAATTAAGAAAATAGTTGTCATTTTACCCAGATGTAGTGTATAATAGTCTTACAATATTTCTGTGAAACGCCATTTACAGAAAAAACGTTGCTGCGCACGAAGTTGACAGTGACAAAGGAATTGCAGAAGGGAGTGGCAGCTATGAACAATACTACAAGTTCAATTATTACCATCGGACGTGAATACGGAAGTGCCGGAAGACAGATTGGCCAGGAAGTAGCCAGATATTTCGGAATCAAGTGCTACGACAAGGAGCTTCTGGAGCATGCAGCAAATGACAGCGGTATCTGCAAGGAATTATTCGAGAATCACGATGAGAAGCCTACCAACAGCTTTTTGTATTCTCTTGTAATGGATACCTATTCTTTTGGATATTCTTCTGCGGGATTTACAGACATGCCTATGAACCATAAGGTTTTCCTGGCACAGTTTGAGGCCATCAAGAAGCTGGCTGCAGAGGGACCGTGCGTTATGGTCGGCCGCTGTGCGGACTATGCACTTGCAGATAACAAGGACTGCTTCAGTGTGTTCGTCCATGCGGATCTGGACTGGAGAATCAATCGTATTGCAGGAAAATACAATAAAACTCCGAAGGAAGCCAAGGATATGATCACCAAGACGGATAAGAGCCGTGCAAGCTATTACAATTACTACACCAATAAGAAATGGGGCGCAGCTGCAGGCTACAGCCTTTGCGTTGACAGCGGAGTGCTTGGCATTGAGGGTGCTGCGCAGGCGATCATCAATACCATACATATTTTCGATGACCTGAAGAAATAATTCTTTTTCAGTAATGAAATAAACGGCGTCAGGCTCACCTTTTTCCTGAAGGCAGGAGAGAGGTGAGCCTCTTTATTATTTTATACTTTTTTAATAAGACAGTTCGGCGATAATATGATATAATGAAAGGAACCGCTGTTATGGTAAACGAAGCCATATATTTTCAGCAATTATGTTGCAGGAGGATGATCGAATAAGATGAAATTACGCTGGGACAATCAGCATGTTCGCTGGGGAGTGACTGCCTTCCTTGTAATTGCAGCCAGTATGCTTTTTTATTACGGTGTTTTCCATATGAAGACCCTGATCACAGGAATCCAGACCTTTCTTGGAATCCTTACACCTATTGTTTATGGAGTTGTGATCGCATTTCTTCTCACACCTCTTCTTAATTTTCTGGAGAAGACAATCATTTATCCCATTCTTCAGAAGAAAGAGGTCACAGTAGGAAAGAATGGACGCAAAGCGATCCGCTGGGCCTGTATCCTTTTGTGCATGTTCCTTTTCTTGGCACTGATTTATGCCTTGATCATGATGGTTCTGCCGGAGTTGATCCGAAGCGTTATGAACCTGATCTACAGCTTTCCAACCTATATGAAAGCCAGCCAGAAATGGCTTCAGAGTGTTTTGGAGAAATGGAATCTGAACAGTCAGGCACTTGATACCCTGGATCAGTACACTTTAAATGCCCAGAATTACCTGACACAGAATATTCTTCCTCAGATGCAGGAGATGCTGAAGAATATTTCTGCCGGTGTTTTTGACCTGATCAATTTCCTGAAGAACTTCCTGATCGGAGCCATCGTTTCCCTTTATCTGATGGCAGACAAGGAAGGCTTTATCGCCAAGGCGAAAATGCTCACATATGCAGTATTTTCTCCGCAGCACGCGAATTTTATCATCCGTTCCATGCGCTTTACCAATAAGACCTTTATCGGCTTTTTCATTGGAAAAATACTGGATTCTGCCATCATCGGCGTGCTGTGCTATATTGGCATGAACCTTCTTAGCATGCCATACATCCTTCTGATCAGTGTGATCATTGGCGTAACCAACGTAATTCCGTTTTTCGGACCTTATCTGGGAGCGATTCCAAGTATCTTCCTGATTTTGCTGGTGGATCCGCTGCAGGCTGTTTATTTTGCGATCTTTATTCTGGCCCTTCAGCAGTTTGACGGCAATATCCTTGGACCGAAGATTCTGGGAGAGTCTACCGGATTGTCCAGTTTCCTTGTTATCGTTGCCATCCTGATCGGAGGCGGTATTTTCGGAATTCCTGGCATGATCATCGGTGTTCCGGTGTTTGCAGTTCTCTATGCAGCGCTGGATAAGCTGGTTCATTTTAGCCTGGTTTACAAGAAGGTTCCAGATCAGGAGCAGACTTACGTGAACATTGACTGCCTGGACCCTGAGACCCACGAGCCGGTTCTTTTCCCGGAGGAAGAGCCTAAGCACGCCCAGACTCCAAGGCGTACCGCAATGCTGGAATTTACCCTTACATTGCTGAAAACCATCCAGAAAATTCTTATTACCATCTGGACATTTATTAAGAAATATTCACTGATTATTTATGCAAAAGTCAGACAATTAATAGAAGAGTACAAACAGAAAAAAAACATCAAAAAGGACGGACAGTAATCATATGAGACTTTTAATACAGCGCGTCAATCATGCCGATGTTAAGGTAGACGGGGAAACCGTTGGAAGCATCGGCAAAGGATTCCTTGTACTGGTTGGCGTTGGTCAGAATGACACCAGAGAAATCGCAGACAAATACCTGAAGAAAATGCTGGGGCTTCGGATCTTTGAAGATGCCAACGGCAAGACGAACCTTTCCCTGGCAGATGTAAATGGGGAGCTTTTGATGGTTTCACAGTTTACCTTGTATGCAAACTGCAAAAAGGGAAACCGGCCAAGCTTTATAGAAGCCGGCGCACCGGATCAGGCGAATGAGCTTTATGAGTATATGTTAAAGGAAGCTGCCAAGGTTGTTCCAGTTGTTCAGCACGGCGTGTTTGGCGCAGACATGAAGGTTTCCCTGGAAAACGACGGACCATTTACGGTGATGCTGGACGAATCCATTCTGTGAGCATGGCTGCATCATTGATTGTACAAATTACAAATACGGTAGAATTAGAATTGAAGCAGCTGATAAAATCATCAATTATTATGAAATAAAAATCTAATTTATTAATGCACATAAAATATGCTGGAAATTCATAAAAACGCCGGAAAGGCAGGAAGAAGCGGCTGATCCGGCGTTATGTTCCTCATCTCAATCTATACGACAAACCCGAGTTTTTCATATAGATAGGCCTGGAAAGAAGCCACTTCTCTGGATAAACGGCTATTTGGCCGTTTAATGGCCATCTAGACTGTATTTTGGGGCTTTGTTTTTAATTGCATTTTTTGCTAATTATTTTATTGTTTACCCGTTGCTTTTTAGAATTTTATTTCTCATTGCCATGTACTTTATTACCTTACATATCATTGCCCGTTGTCTTAGTTGAAACGCAGCTATACATTTATCATCACATTCTATAAACAACGAACTTTATAAAGGAGAATTTTTCATGGATAAAAAAGTCACTTACCACGAACAAACTGACGTTGAAAATACCTTGCGGCTTCGTGACGTTCTGAAAACCTTGCCTCCATTTTGCAGGGATTTCTTTCGTGCCATTGAGCCACGTACCACAACCAAAACCAGAATTTCCTATGCCTATGACATCCGGATTTTCTTCCAGTTCCTCTTGGAGCAAAATCCAGTTTTCAAGGACTGGTCTATGGATGCCTTTACTGTAGATATTCTGGATCAGATCACAGCCATTGATCTTGAGGAATATGAAGAATATCTGAAGGTTTACCAGGCCGGCGACAAAACTGAAACCAACGGCGAACGCGGCCTGAAACGCAAAATGTCTTCCTTAAGAAGCTTTTATGCCTATTATTTCAAACGGGAAATGATCCATACCAATCCAACGGTCCTGGTAGACGTTCCGAAAATCCACCAGAAAAGCATCATCCGCCTGGAAGCCGATGAAGTTGCCCTGCTTCTTGATTATATCGAACACGGCGGCGATGACCTTACCGGACAGAAAAAGGTCTACTACGAGAAAACCAAGGACCGCGACCTCGCTCTCGTCACTCTCCTGTTGGGAACAGGTGTTCGTGTTTCGGAATGTGTCGGTCTTGACATTGAGGATGTAGATTTCAAAAATAACGGAATCAAGGTTACCCGAAAAGGCGGAAATGAAATGGTTGTATATTTCGGCCCTGAAGTAGAAAAAGCCCTGAAAAACTACCTGGAAGTGCGCAAAAATATCGTCCCTGTAGAAGGCCACGAGCACGCTCTCTTCTACTCTACCCAGCGCAAACGGATTGGCGTCCAGGCCGTCGAAAACCTGGTCAAGAAATACGCCCGCCAGGTTACCACCACCAAGAAAATCACCCCTCACAAGCTCCGCAGTACCTACGGTACCGCCCTGTACCAGGAAACAGGGGATATTTACCTTGTAGCCGATGTTTTGGGTCACAAGGACGTCAACACCACCAAGAAGCATTACGCTGCCCTGGACGACTCCAGACGCCGTCAGGCCGCCACCGCAGTGAAGCTGCGTGAGGACTGAACCATTGAAATACATATAAGGCCAACAGCCAGAAAAAGGACACATCCCATAACGAGTCGTGTCCTTATGTACCTCTGGTTTGGTTTTACTGAATTTTATAGCTGCAATATCATATCATCTGTGATTATAATGCTACTGCAATCTTATCCTGTAATGCTTCTGGTAACTCTTCTTTATCAAGAGAAATACTTACAACTACGGAAATACCATATTTCTCGCTGATCTTGTTCAGCTGCTCAAGAGTATCTGTAACGTCTGCATCTTCCAGCTTGGAAACCTTCAGGAAGCTGTCCAGATAAATCTGCTCAAGATCGTGATCCTGAGAAATAATACCGCAGATAAAACCTACAAACTCGTCTGCATTCTTCAGCGGATAAGAGGAAACGTCGATAAGACGTACCTTGTTGTTAAGCTCATACATGTGCTTGGTACTCTTGTCAAGATAAACAATGCTTCCATTAGCTTCTTTCACTGCATTGTTTACTCTGTCTAAGAGCACTTTTGTTTTGCCTTTGCCTTTCTTTCCTACGATCAGTTCAACCATGATGTTTTCCTCCTTAGACAATATGATATTAAATTTTACCAAAAACCTTGTTTAATATAATTCATATTATAGTATAATTTTTCTAAAAAGACAAGAGTTTTTTTGAAATTTCTGTCTATTTTTCTCAATTGTGTAAAAACTGCACAATTCAGCAAACTGCGTCAATTGATGTTCTGCAGCAAAGAGGACATCTGCTGGTAAAGCTCATCCTTGGTAGAAGCTCCCATAACAATAGAGATATACGGCTTTCCGTATGCGTTCTGGCTTAACAGGGCAAGACAGTTGCCGGCATTGTCTGTGGTACCGGTCTTTCCTCCAAGAATAGTCACATTCTTAGGCGGAGTCGCCTCTCCGGTCAGATAATGGTCTGTGGCTGTCAGAGTCGTGCTTGCGCTGCTTCCGTCTGCATGGGTGTATTCTACCGTATAAGAGCCCATCTGGGTAATCTGGGTAAATTCCGGATAATTCAGTGCTTCCTTCAGCATCAGGTAAATATCATATGGCGTGGTATAATGATTTTCGTCCTGCAGTCCGTGTGGGTTGGTAAAATGGGTTCCCGTGCAGCCAAGCTCTTTCGCAAAGCTGTTCATCATCTCCACAAAGCCCTCTGTAGAGCCTCCTACATGGGTTGCAATGGCGGAAGCTGCATCATTTCCGGAATACACCAGAAGACAATGCAGAAGCTGATCCATGGTCACCTGATCCCCGGCCCAGAAGCCGCAGACCTGAGAACCGGATTCCAGATCCAGATTCTCCTGGGTAATGGTCACTACATCATCCATATTTCCATATTTCAGCGCCAGCATGGCAGTCATGATCTTGGTGATACTGGCTGGATATACCTTCTCAAGTGCCTGTTTGGAATAAAGCACCTGCCTGTCATCCAAATCCAGAAGAAGCCCTTTCTGGTTCTCTCCAAGGGAAACCCCATCCATAGGAACATCCGAAACCACCACACAAAGCTTCTTGGCAAAGCCATCCGCCCGCAGGCTGTCTGTCCCTGTAATTCCGCCGGAGAACTCCCGGGAGGCCATATAAGGCTCATCCAGCTTGCCAAACAGCGTTCCGTTTCTTAAAAGATAAATAGACCCGATTCCCGCTCCGCCAAGGAAAATCAAAAGGAGCACCAGCAAAATGGTTTTCTGGATCCTTTTTTTCCTGGATCTGCGAAATTTGGCGGACTTACGCCTGGAGTTGTTTTTTTTCGCCGCTGTCATAAGTATTCCTCTTTCTTATCAATTTCTTTTTTCTTCAGTTCTTTATTGTATGCGCTGCTCTGCAGACCTACATTCATCACCAGTCCCATACCGATAAACAGACTGATCAGAGATGTCAGGCCGTAGCTTACAAAGGGCAGCGGCGTACCTGTATTCGGTGCAAGTCCGGTGGCAACGCAGATATTCAGAAAGCTCTGTATGGCTACCACGCTGCCTACCCCGCAGCAAAGTATTTTCCCCGCAAGATCCTTGGCTCGAAGACTCATTCGTATGCACTCTATCGAAATCAGCAGAAGCAGAATCACAATGGCCGTGCACCCGATAAATCCATACTCCTCTCCTGCAACCGCAAAAATAAAGTCCGTCTGGTTCTCCGCAACGAAGTTTCCTTCATTTACAGAAGAAACATAGCCGTCACTGGTCAGTCTTTTTCCCACCAGCTCTCCGGATGCGATCGCAGTCTTGGAGTTGTTCTGCTGTTCAATATCTTCCTGATATTCCGCGTTCTCCGGGTATAAGAAAGACATGATACGGTCTCTCTGATAGCTCTTGATTAGAGTCTGATCCGGCTGCACCACTATGGAAAGGAAAATAACTGCCAGCGGCACCGCGATCAGGATTGCCCCGCCGATAATCTTGTAGCTTAAGCCCGCCACATACAGCAAAATACAGAAGATCACCGTTACAGTAATGGTATTTTTCATATCCGGCTGTGCATAGATCAGTGCAAGGGGAACCGCAAGAAGGATTGCCGACTCTGCAAGGATCTTAAACGTATTGATATCATCCTCATGGTCCATAAAAAACTTGGCAAAAAACAGGATAATGATAATCTTGGAAAGCTCGGTAGGCTGGAAACGGAAGCCTCCGATATCCAGCCATCTTGAAGCACCTCCTGCCTCGCTTCCGAACAATCGTACGCCAATAAGCATAAGCAGATTAAAGCCATACATGATCCACTGGAAATTCAGGATCCAGGAATAATCCATTAGCGATAAAATAATCAGGATCACAACTCCCGTCACAACTCCCAACAGCTGTTTGTTGCGAAGATCCGGGGACGCGCTTGCAACCAGCTGTACTCCAAACAAACTGATGGCAAGCAGCAGGGCTACCAGCTTAAAATTGTAAAAACGCAGCTTATACTGTCTAATCATATATCTATTTGTCCTTTTCCCTTTGCACAGGAATGTACGCCATAAGAACCGGCGGCTCCTGTGAAATCTGTATTTTCACTTTACTTTCTTCTATGGAAACATACTTTTTCACAGTATGTACCAGGTCACTTTTTAACATTTTCATCATCTGTGGGGAACATTCAATACGCTCGGAAATCAGAAGAAGCTTCATTCTGTCCCGGGCATATCCTGCTGAACGCCTTTTCTCATGTAAAAAGGTCTTCATAAGAATTCCTCCTCGCGGCTTGATGATTTACATAAAACTTTTATTGACAACTATCAGGATCCAGTCTGTCCTTCCTGCACTCTCTCAGTGTCTTTTAAATAGTCTGGAAAGCATGCCCTTCTTCTGACGGATCTGGGCAAAAGGAACTTCCTCCCCCATAAGCCGCCTGCAGATATTGCGGTACTCCTCCTCCGCCTGAGAGTTTCGGCCGGATAAGGGCTCTCCCTGATTGGTCGCCACCACGATCTGCTCATCATCCAAAAGGGTTCCGATCAGATCCACAGCCAGAATTTCCGTCACATCATCCACAGACATCATATCCCCTCTGGCAATCATATCCGGGCGAAGCCTGTTGATAATAAGATGAATGTCCCGCAAGTCATTGGCCTCCAGCAGGCCGATGATCCGGTCCGCGTCACGAATGGCGGAAACCTCTGGAGTGGTAACTACAAGGGCCTTGTCAGCACCTGCAATGGCGTTTTTGAACCCCTGCTCGATCCCGGCTGGACAATCCAGAAGAATATAGTCAAATTCTTCCCGCAGATCATCTGTCAGCTTGATCATCTGCTCCGGGGATACCGCCGTTTTATCCTTGGTCTGGGCAGATGGCAGCAGATACAGCTCCGGATGACGCTTGTCCCTGATCAGTGCCTGTTTCAACCGGCAGCTTCCATGAACCACATCCACCAGGTTGTAAACGATCCGGTTCTCAAGTCCCAGCACAACGTCAAGGTTTCGAAGACCGATATCCGTGTCCACAACCACTGTTTTTTTGCCCATCATAGCCAGTCCGGTTCCAATGTTGGCAACGGTAGTTGTTTTTCCCACACCGCCTTTTCCGGATGTAATGACAATGACTTCACCCATTTTTTCTGATTCCTCCTAAACAAAATGTTCCAAAATCCTGGTATTCCTCTTATGGTTATGCCTGCGGAAATACTGCCGCAGGCATAGCTTAAGTTTAGTCATTCGATGTATCACTGGTGTCTGTAGAAGCGACTCCTGTGAGAATAGAATCTTTATCTGCAAGATTGTACATATATTTAAAAGTATCATTAGCTATCAGACATGCATTACCGGAACTGTAGCCATTGGCAATACGGATTGCCACCGCATATTCCGGATCGGATGCAGGCGCGTAGCCAACGAACAGACCATGGTTCGGGTGACGCAGATCCAGCTCTGCAGTACCGGTCTTACCAGCCACCTCAATGCCCAGTCCGTCGAACTGGCTGTGGGTCTGGATTACACGGCGCATACCATCATGGAGCACATCCCAGATATTTGAAGAAATATTCACTACATCCTGCAGTTCCGGCTCATATTCCTCAAGCACTTCTCCCTTTGGATCCGTTACTTTGTCGAGGAGGGTAAGTTTAAATACGTTACCGGAAGTTGCCACAGTTGTTGCATATCTGGCCAGCTGTGTTGTGGTAAACAGGTTGTTTCCCTGTCCCATGTAGGACGGAACTGCTTTCGCATCGGAAACCTTCGGAGAAGCCTCGGAAAGCTCGATTCCGGTCTTCTGATCAAGCCCGATCAAAGAAGCATACTCCTGAAGCTTGCTAAGGCTCTGCACCTCAGAAAACTCATTGTCCCCAACCTTTCCAAGCTGGAAACCGATCATATTAAAGAAATAGTTACAGGACTGCTCAATAGCGGTACGGATATCAAGACCGCCGTGACCTTCCTTGTTCCAGCAGTTGATCGGCGGATCTACATAATCGAAGGTACCGGTACATTCAATATAAGTGCCCTCGTCAATCACGCCCTCTTCCATACCTGCAATGGTGGAAAGAAGCTTCAGGGTAGAACCTGGCGCAGTTGTCTGCTGGGTGGCCTTATTAAAGAATGGGCTGGACTGATCCAGTGCCAGTTTGGCATAGTACTCTGTATCCATATCGTTGGTCAGTCGGTTATTGTCATATCCTGGATAAGATACCAGGGCTACCACATCTCCGTTCTTCACATCCACAACCACTGCGGAAGCAGAACAAGGCATAAGGGCAAGCTGTGCAGGTTCGATTTCCAGATTATAGATCTTATTGATCATAAAATCATAGGCACTTGTAGCTCCGGACGCCAAATTCTCATAAAATCCGTCCTCCTTATCCAGAACACCCTGCTCATACAGGGCCAGACAGATCTCCTGACCGGAAATGGTATCATTCAGAAGCATATACTTATACAGCAGCTTGGAAAATCCCGTATCTGTACTCAGATAATCAATGATATATGCAGTCAGTGCCTGATAGATCTCATCAGAATCCAGATATTCTCCTTCCGGAGAAAAGCTACTGATGTTGATCCAGCCCTGACTTGTGGCATAGGTCAGATAATCCTTCAGGCTGATGCTCTCATCTGTAGTCCATGCCTTGTAAGTAGCATCGGAAGTATCGATGGCATCACGGGAAATGATTCCAAGGGTATCCCGAAGAAGGTCATTGCAGATATAGGAAAGGTATTCCTGGGTCTCTGTATCCTCGTCCTTATAGGCCGGCGGGTTGGAGCCATTCAGCTTCGAGCTTATTGTATCAAAAACGCTCTGCTGCTTTTGCTGAAATTTGGCATATAAATTTTTTTCTGTATCAGAAGCATCTGTACGGTCAAATTTGTTAATATCGATCACACTGTTGGAAATCAGTGCGTTGTATACATCATAAATCGGAATACGGATCTGGCTGGCATCTGTCACAGCAGAATAGTCAAAGGTTTTTACCGCATCGATCTTGGTAAGGAGCACACCTGCCACACGCTGCTTCAGAATCTGGTAGATTGCGGACTGCCAGTCTGTATCAATGGTAAGCTGAACGTCATTACCTGCCACAGGCTCTACCTTGGTATCCTCATCAATTTTCAGAACCTTTCCAAGGTTATCCACGTAAACGGTTTCCTTACCGTCTGTTCCCTGAAGGGTAAGCTCCATATACTGCTCGATTCCAGCTTTACCTACAATGGCATCATTGGAGTAATCCGGGTTCTGCTTGCGAAACTCTGTCAGTTCCTCAGAGGAAGCCCTTCCCGTGTAGCCAAGAATAGGCGCCATGCTTTCGTCGTCTATGTACTGGCGGATAGAATCCTCCACCACATCGATTCCCTGAAGTCCGGTCTTATTCTCCATAATGGCAGCCACAGACTTCTCGCTTACATTGGTCGCAATGGTCACCTGCATGTATTTCTTGAAGCTGTTGGTATTCAGTTCATATCGGATAGTGGCAATATCCAGCATTTCCTGTTTCGTCAAAGTCTGAGGCAGACCATGGGAGGAAAGCTCTTCTTCCGTGTACGCCCTGTCGCCCTCCAGAACAATGGAAAACTTCTCGGAACCGGTAAGGAATGCCATCATTTCATCCGCAGTTGCCGTTTTCTGCGCATCCTCCAGGTCATCGATCAGCGCCTGGCCGTAAATATCCGCACGGAAACGGTTCAGGGTAAATCCCTCTGATACATCAAAAGCATATTCCCCGCTGTCGTCTACCACAATATGAAAAGAATGGGTGATATCATCCCCATTGCTGTGCAGGATCTGAAGCACCTGATAAGCCACGCCGTTCAGGGTAAGGTTCTTCTCTCTGGTAGAAGTGTAGGTTCCGTTATCCTCAAAGGTCAGGGAATAGGACAGCACATTGGATGCCAGAATATCTCCGTTCCGGTCCAAAATGTTCCCCCTGGTGCTTTTGATCACACGTTCCTTGGTGGTTCTTGCTTCAAATTTACTGATATAGTCCTGTCCCTGGATGATCTGCAGGTCAAAAAGCCTGCGGACCAGCACAACAGACATCAGAACAAATGCCAGGACCAGGACGGTTGTTCTTTTTAAACTGATTTTTCGAAAAATACGTTTTATTTTAGTACCCAAATTGACTCACTTTCTTTCCTTGCAATATTCATGTAGCGATAGTTGATGTAACGGAAAAGCCGATATACAATCAAGGTAATAAATACCGTGTAAAACATCTCCGGAATAATGATCCTGTACAGGTATGTACGAAGTCCAAGACGTCCCCGGAGAAGGAACTGCAGTCCGTAGACTGCCAGATTATACAGAAGATCCGCACCTGCAGTAAGAAACATGGGAACCTTCACGTCATCATCATAATAAATTCTGTGGGCATATCCGCTCAGATAGCCGATGTACATATAGATCAAAGCATAAAATCCAAATATGGATCCGAAAAACAGATCCACCAGAAGCCCGGACAAAAAGCCTGTCCACAGCCCGCTCTTACGCCCCCGCATCAATCCCATAGACACACACAGGACCAGCATCAGGTTGGGCGTCACAGAGCCAATGGAGATCAGATCCATAACCGTGCTCTGCAGCAGAAAGCATACTACCACAGTGAGAAAAAAGACGACCTTACTCTTCATCCGCACCCTCCTGTACACTCTTCGCTGTATCTGCCGCGCTGTCATCTGTCATATCCTGCTTGTTGACTGTAATTACAAATACATCCTTCAGATGGAGGAAATCCACAGGCGTTACAATGGTACCGGTCTTGGTCAGGTTATTGCTGTCTACCTCCACCTCGCTTACATAGCCGATGAAAAGCCCTTCCACGAACTTCTCACTGATATTGGAGGTCACAATACGTTCCCCGACTGTCACCTTGTTTTCCTGATCATAAAGCTGCTCAAAACGAAGCTTGCCCTCATCGATCAGCTCCAGGTCACCGTTTACAATACAGTTGTCTGAGGTGCTTACGGTCATTGCGCTGACGCTGCTGCTGTCATCTATGATGGAGCGCACTGTTGCCCAGGAAGAACCGACTTCCGTAACGATTCCTACAAGTCCCTTGCCTGCGATTACATTATTGTCCACGCGGATTCCGTCCTTGGAGCCCTTGTTGATCATAAAGGTATCGTACCAGTTGCCCGGATCCTTGGAAATAATGGTGGCTGCAACCTTTGGATACTCCTCGTAGGTCTGGTCCAGGTCATAAAGCTCTTTCAGGCGCTGGTATTCTCCCTGATCCTGGATCAGCTTGTTGTTCTGCGTGGTAAGGCTGTCAATCTGTGCTTTGAGCTCTTCATTTTCAAAAATCAGGTCCTGCTTGTCCTGGAAGCTGTCCCTTGCAGAACGGATCATGGAGCCGATCTTCTCAATGCTTTTCTCAAATGGCACAATGACGATTCCTGCCGCCTCCTGAAGAGGAGCAGTGGAAATGCCCGATGCAAAGGTGGACACAATGCAGCACAGGCAGAAAAGCGTCATGATTGCCAGCAGATGCTTGCTTTTTAAATTAATTCGGAAACGAAATTTTTTCTTCAGGTTTTTCATGAAATGGCACCCCTAAAACTTATAATTTACGCTGTGTAATGGGTTGTGCCCACTTGCGCAGCTCCCTGTCGTGAATGATCTTCTCAAGTCCTGTGACCGAAGAGGTCTCATAAAGGTCGGACAGGTTAAAAGAATATCCGGTATAGCTTGCCAGATATGTATCTATGTGCGGAATCCTGGTACTTCCGCCCGTGAGGAAAATTCCCTCCTTGGCTATGTGGTAGGCAATCTGAGGCGGAATACGCTCCAGAAAAACCTTCATCTGGGCTCCGATCTCATTAACGCAGTTCATAATGCCTGCATTCACCACATAGGCAGAAATCACTTCTTCTCTTGGAAGTCCGGATACACTGTCGATTCCAACTACCTTGCGGGCCTGCTTGTGCTGGTCTGCAAGACGCCCCATTACAAGCTTCAGCCGCTTCCCTGTACGGGTTCCGATCTGAAGGTTATAGCGCTTGCGCACCTCGCTGCATACAGCTTCATTCATCTGCCGTCCCCCGATGGGGATCTTCTTGCTGATAATGATCCTGCCCCCTGTGATAATGGAAAAATTCGTGCTCTGGGCACCGATATTCACCACCATGCTTCCCTCATTGTTCTCCAGATCCACGCCCATGGCAATGGCATCTGCAATGGGTGCCTCCACCATATAGACACGGTTCTTGCGAAGCCAGTGGCCATTTGCCACCTGGTAATAAGCCCGTTTCTCAATGGCAGTCATGTCAAGAGGGACTGCAAAATACATAACAGAGCCTATTCCTAAAATTTTATCAATTTTTCTCATCATACTGTAAAGTACAATTTCCTGCAGTTCCAGATTGGCTATCATACCAAAAGCCATCGGCGAACTTACGGAAATGTTAGATGGTGCTTTTTCAAACATTTCATACGCTTCGTTGCCCACGGCTATGATTTTGCGGCCTTTCGCCGCAATCATGTTCTTCTCAATGTAGCTTTTATTTCGAATCATGGAATAGACCTTGACGGAACTGCTTCCAAGATCTATTCCATATGTTTTTTCAAACAGCATATACCTGTCCCTTCATCATTTTACCCTTCCCCAAAGGTGCACTTCCGAATTACACAGGAAGCATTCCCTGTTCCCGAAAGCTTACGTATTTCTGGTCACCGATCACAATGTGATCCAGAAGCTTCACCCCTATCAGCTCCCCTGACCGGTAGATCCGTTCCGTGATTTCCACATCACACTCACTGGGCGAAGGATCGCCGCTTGGGTGATTGTGAACCAGGATCAGGCTCACGGCGTGGAACTTCAGTGCCTCCACAAACACCTCTCTGGGCGTGATCAGTGTGGCTCCTACCGTCCCCTTTGAAATCGTCTGCTCCCCAAGAAGATGATTCCTTCCATCCAGCAGCATGACGATCAGCATCTCCTGCTCCTCGTGACGGAGATGTTCCATATAGTATCTTGCTATTGTGACGGGATCATTGAAAGAAAGTCTTGGTCTGGCAGCAGCAGACGCCATCCGCTTGGAAAGCTCCCCGATACATTTCAGCTGGACGGCTTTGACCTTCCCGATTCCGTTCACCTTCATCAGATCCGGCAGGGACATGTGAAGCAGTCCCAAAAGCCCCGGATATGAGGTATCTTTCGTAAGACTTAAGATTTGATTGGCAAGTGCAAGAGAATTGGCTCCCTGCACCCCGTTTCTTAAGATCACTGCCAGAAGCTCGCTGTCGCTTAACACCGACGGTCCCCACTTGAGACATTTCTCATAAGGCCGTGAAGACTCCGGCAGATCTCTGATGGTCTGCGTTATTTCATTCATATCTTTGTACCTGCAGTTCTCCAGGAGATAAATCGTTACTGTTCACATTTTGCCTGTAAGCAGTAAGGATGAATTACAACGCAGACTCATTTTAGCATAAAAAAGGAGAGATGTACACTCTCTCCTAAATTTTTTTAAACTTTTTCGAAATAGCCTCTGCCACTTTGATGCCATCCATGGCTGCAGAAGTGATTCCCCCTGCATATCCGGCACCTTCTCCGCAGGGATAGATTCCTTTATAATTTGCCTCCAGGGAGTCTTTCTCACGAACAATTCTTACTGGTGAAGAAGTACGGCTTTCCACACCGGAAAGGACGGCATCCGGTCTGTCAAAACCTTTGATCTTTTTTCCAAAGGCCAGAACGCCTTCTTCAATGGAATCTCCGATCTCTTTTGGGAAAATACTCCGCACATCCCCCGGGGTATATTCTCCTTTAATACAGGGCTCTACTTCTCCAAGTGCGGTGCTTGGCCTGTGATTCTGATAATCCTCAAACAGCTGTACCGGAACTTTTCCATTTCCAGCCTTCCATGCGGCACGCTCCAGACTGCGCTGGAATTCTACGCCCCCAAGAGGTCCTTCTTCCGGGAAATCCTCCGGGGTCACGGACACGATCAGGGCACTATTGGCATTGCGGCTGTCTCTTGCCTGGTAGCTCATGCCGTTGACTGCCAGTCCTCCCGGCTCAGAAGAAGCGTTGACCACGTATCCGCCCGGGCACATGCAGAAAGAATAGACGCCTCTGCCGTTTTCGCAGGTGTGCGTTACCTTGTAGGCAGCTGCTCCAAGCTTCTCGTTTTCTTCTTCCCCGTAGAGCACCATGTTGATCATGGACTGGGGATGTTCCATTCGAACGCCTACTGCAAAGGATTTTGGCTCCATGTAGATTCCTTTTTTCTCAAACATGGCAAAGGAATCCCGGGCGCTGTGTCCCACTGCCAGCACACACACCTGAGCTGGAATCCTTTGTTCCCCGTTTATTTCAATTTCTTTTAACTGTCCCTTTTCCAAAACCAGGTCTGTTACTTTGGAACGGAAGTGGAAGGTCCCTCCCATCTCCTCGATCTCATGGCGCAAAGTCTCCACAACGCCTACCAGCACATCTGTGCCAAGATGAGGTTTCTGCTGGTAAATGATCTCCTCAGGCGCGCCAGCCTGTACAAACCGTTTCAGCACCTCATGGTTTCTTCCGGAAGGATCTTTCACAAGAGTATTCAGCTTTCCATCGGAAAAAGTTCCAGCTCCCCCTTCTCCAAATTGTACGTTGGAATCTGGATCCAGCACCCCGTTTTTCCAAAAGGCTTCCACCGTTTTCTGGCGGATATGGGCTTCCTCGCCGCGCTCTAACACAACCGGACGGTAACCCGCCTTTGCCAGATACCAGGCGCAGAAAATTCCTGCTGGACCGCTTCCCACGATCACAGGTGGATGTTTCAGTTCTTCATTGCCAGGTGTCGGGAAAATGTATTCTTTTTTGTCGGTTAACGTAATATTATTATCGTGAACTTTTCGGACAATCTTGCCTTCCTGATTTTTTTCCTGCAAAGAAACGTCCACAGTGTATACGAATTTTTTGTCATCCTTGTGGCGGCAGTCCAGGGACTGCTTCACGATTTCGTAAGAGAAACCTTCGTTTTTCAGACGAAGGGCCTTGCGGATCTTATGGGCAAGCTCTTCCGGCGTATGATTGATTGAAAGTTTTAACTGGGTAATTCGGATCATGTTGTTTCTCCTTGCTTTTTCTTATGATCTGCCGGCATTCATTCCTGCAGCGTACCCGCTGGACCACGCCCACTGCAGGTTGTAGCCGCCGCATTTTCCGTCGACGTCAAGCAGCTCGCCTGCAAAGTACAGGCCGGGGACCAATCTGGATTCCAGTGTTTTTGCATCCACTTCCCTGGTATCTACGCCGCCGGAGCACACCTGTGCCTGTTCAAAGGGCTGATAGCCTGTTACTTTAAGAGGGTAGCTGTAAATGGCTTCCTCCAGATTTTTGGACGCCAGAAGCACTTTGGCAAGCTTATCCGGGAAAAGTCCGGTAAAAAATTCTTTTTTGCCTTTATAGGGGCTGTCCTGTTTTCGTTTTTCCAGAAACGCAGCAAGTTGTTCCCTGGAAAATTCGGGCAGGAAATTCAGGCGCAGCTCTGTTTTTTGGCCCTTCCAGAAAGCACGGATGGCATAGCGGCTGATCTGAAATACAGGAATTCCAGACACGCCGTAGTCTGTGAGCTGCAGTTCTCCTGTTTCTTCTGCGATTTTTTTCCCGTCTGCGTACAGGGAAATCTTCCCTTCGGTGCGCACTCCGGCCCAGCCGGAAAAGCCTGTGTTTTTGCATTTCAGTGCAGTCAATGCCGGAAGAGGCGTAATTACAGAATGTCCCAAAGCGGCAGCGATTTCATAGCCGCTTCCGTCTGAACCGGAAATGGAAGATGCCCTGGAACCGTTTGCCAGAATCACAGCATACCCTTCGTAAGTCCAGCCCTGGGTATGGATTTTCCAGATGTTCTTTTCTTTGGAAATGCTTTTTACCTGCTCATTGGTTTTGATCTTCACCCCAAGGCTGCGGGCCTTCATGCACAGCACCTCCGCCACGCTGGAAGCCTGTCCGCTGTGGGGATAAAGATATCCGTTATTTTTATTTACCGGGTAAAGCCCAAGCTCTGTGAAAAAATCTACTGTATTTTCTACGGAAAACTGGTTCAGAACTTCCTCCCAGAAGCCCGGATTGTCGCTTCGGTAAGCGTCAGTCTGCTTCTGGAGATTGGTGAAATTGCATTTTCCGTTTCCGGTGGCGCAGATTTTTTTGCCTGGCTTTTCATTTTGTTCCAGAATGGTTACGGCTGCGCCGTTTTCCGCCGCTGCAATAGAAGCCATCAGGCCGGAGGCACCGCCGCCTATGATTACAACACGTTTTTTATCCATATAAACTCCTGCAAATGTCTGCGAGTGTGTCTGAAAAAGGCTCCAGCTTTACTGCGGCAGCTTCACCAGATCCTGTTCTACTAATTTCTGCAGAGACATCATAACGCCAAGCTTTGCGTGCTCCCAGGTAAGTCCGCCCTGGAAATATACGGCGTATGGTTCTTTCACCGGTCCGTCTGCGGAAAGTTCGATGGAAGAGCCCTGGACAAAGGCACCTGCAGCCATAATCACCTGGCTGTCATAGCCTGGCATATCCCAGGGTTCCGGATCTACATAGCTGTCAACCGGTGCTGCGGCCTGAATTCCTTTACAGAAGGCGATCAGTCTTTCCGGGCTGTTTAAGGTGACGGCCTGGATAATATCCTGTCTTGGTTCCGTGGAGTTGGGAACAACGTCGAAGCCTAATTTTTCATAAATATTGGCTGCGAAAACAGCGCCTTTTAATGCGCCCTTTGTTACCATAGGTGCCAGGAAAAAGCCCTGATAGAAGGAGCGATTTACTCCAAGGGAAGCGCCTACCTCTGCGCCAAGTCCCGGGCAGGTCATGCGGTAGGAAGCATTTTCCACGCATTCTTTTGTTCCTGCAATGTAGCCGCCGATCGGGGCAAGTCCGCCGCCTGGGTTTTTGATCAGGGAACCGACTACCATATCTGCGCCAACGTCGCTTGGCTCGATGGTGTCTACGAATTCGCCGTAGCAGTTGTCTACCATGCAGATTACATCTGGTTTGATGCTTTTTACAAAGGAGATGAGCTCGCCGATCTGTTTTACGGAAAAGGATGGGCGGGTCATGTAGCCTTTGGAGCGCTGGATTTCTACCAGTTTTGTTTTTTCGTTGATTGCTTTGCGGATGTTTTCGTAGTCAAAGGTGCCGTCTTCGAGAAGGTCTACCTGGCGGTAGGTGACGCCGTATTCTGCCAGGGAGCCTTTGGATGGGCGGATTCCAATGACTTCTTCCAAAGTGTCGTATGGTTTTCCGGCTGGTGCCAGCATTTCATCCCCTGGGCGGAGATTTCCGAAAAGGGCGATGGCAAGGGCGTGGGTTCCGCATGCGATCTGGGGGCGTACCAGACAGGCTTCGGTGTGGAAGGTGTCTGCGTATACTTTTTCCAGGGTGTCGCGGCCGTAGTCGTTATAGCCATAGCCTGATGAGGAGCCGAAGCATTCCTCGCTGACACGGTTTTTCTGCATTGCCAGAAGGACTTTCATCTGGTTGTATTCTGCAGTTTTGTCGAACTGTTCGAATCTTTCTTTTAAAGATTCCTCTATCTCATGGCAAAAATCATATACCTGGGATGAAATTCCAAGTTGTTCGTATAATTCTTTCATAATAATTCTCACCGTCTGTTTGACGGCATTCCTCCATTTTTTGTGTTATTTATAAGTGTATCGTTCTCCGGACGTGAGTTCACAAGGTATATTCATCGCAGGTCTCCGTTAAAACCGCTCCTGAAATGACCTGCTCACGAATATACCTTGCAAACTCACTGGCTTCTGGTAAACTGATAGTATTTTCAATAGCCAGATTAACCAAGTATCCCCTTTTCACGGCAAATGCTCAGCATATACTCCAGCATTTTCCCGTCGTCATACCCGAACTCGTCTTTGTTGATCCATAGGGTTTCCAGTTCTCTGCGGAACCAGGTGAGCTGGCGCTTGGCGAAGTGTCTGGTGTCGCGCTTCAGGATGCGCACGGCTTCTTCCAGGGGCATTTCTCTGTCCAGATAAGCCAGAATCTCTTTATATCCAAGCCCCTGCATGGAAACCATCCCTCTGTGATAGCCCATGCTCTTCAAAGCCTCCACTTCCTTTACAAGACCTCCAGCCAGCATCTCATCCACCCGTTTATCAATCCGCTGATAAAGCAGTTCCCTGGGCGCGTTCAGCACGAAATAGGCAAGATTATACGGGCTGACCCTTTCCTGCTGTTCTTCATTGTGAGCGGAAATCGGGCTGCCGTTTTGGTGGTAAAACTCCAGGGCGCGGATCACACGCTTCACATTATTCTCATGAATTTCCTCCGCACTTTTAGGATCCACCTTGGCCAGCATCTGGTGAAGATAAGCCACTCCCTTTTCCTGGGCAAGGGCTTCCAGGCTGGCCCGGTATCCGTCATCCTGTTCTGCCTGGGTAAAATCGATATCCCTGGTCACTGCCTGAATATAAAATCCCGTACCGCCAACCAGGATTGGAATATGCCCGTTGGCGTAAATCTTTTCCATGGCTTCCTTTGCCATTTGCTGGAAACGCACAATATGAAATTCCTCATCTGGCATCAGCGCATCCACAAGATAGTGAGGGACTCCCTGCATTTCTTCTGGCATAATCTTGGCTGAACCGATATCCATATATTTATAAACCTGCATGGAATCTGCAGAAATGATCTCACCGCCAACTGCTTTGGCAAGGGAAATAGACAATTTTGTTTTTCCCACTGCTGTTGGGCCGGTGAGGACAATAAGAGGTTTTTTCATGATTTCTCCTGTGTTACACAATTCGCTTAAATTTTTTCTCAATTTCCGTTTTGGTCATGGCAATGATCGTGGGGCGACCGTGAGGACAATTGTAAGGATTGTCCAGAGTCAGAAGCTCGTCGATCAGCTTGTCTGCCTCAAGGGCGGACATCTGATGATTTCCCTTAACGGCTGCTTTGCATGCCATAGTCGCAAGTCTTGTGGTAAAAAGGTTAAACGCATCCTTCGAGCCTTCCCCACCCAGATTATCCAGCATTTCCAGAAACAGTTCTTCTTCGTGAAAGCCGTAGAGATTGGATGGAACTGCACTGATACAGTATTCCCGTCCTCCAAATGGTTCAATCTCAAAACCGTATTGCCTGAAGTACTCTTCGTTTGCCTTCAGCCGCGCCTGTTCCTCCATATTCAAGGTTACTACAAGAGGCGGACTTAAGTACTGGGATTCTATAGTTTGTTCTTTGAAGCGTTTTACAAAACGCTCATAATTTACTTTCTCGTGGGCCGCATGCTGGTCAATGATGTAAAACTGATTTTCAAATTCCACCAGCCAGTAAGTGTCAAACAGCTGTCCAATCAGCTTGTGGCGGCTTCTGGACTCCGGGGCAAGAAGCTTCTCATGAAAAAGTTCCAGCTGCTGCGGTGACTCCTGGGAAACAGGCTCCGCACCGGATTCTGTATCTGACACCTTGGAGGACGCCTCCGCAGATGACTCTGAATCTCGCTGAAGCAATACCGTGTCTGCTGCCTGGAAACCTGTTCCCTGTTCTGCAATTTGCCCCGGATTCTGTGCCTGTACGTCCTCCGGTTGGAAGTCTGCAGAATTCCCAGCTTCCAGACCAGACATCCCGCTCTTGTCCATATTCTGTCCAACAGGTGTCATGCCCTGACTTTCTAAATTTTTCCCGGTATACGCTTCACTTTGTGCTGTCTGTGCAGACTGCTCAGTTTCCAGATTTCCTAGCTGAGCTCCAGGTTTATCCTGCATATCATTTGGAGCACCGTCAGCCTGACTGCTGCCATCATTTGTTTTCCCGACATCAGCTGCCATCTCATCCGCCTGTGCAGCTGCCTTCAGGGTTCCCGCAAAAAGAGCTTCCTCTTCTTTGCTAAACGGCTTGGCCTGATAAACTGCCTGCTCCCGAAGCATACTGCCAAACGGATACCCGGAACTGCTGCCGTATCCCCCGGACATTTTTCCCCCATTTTGCAGAAATGGTTTTCCAGCCTGTACCGGGTTCCCAGCCATATTTCCATAGCCAGGCTCCGGCCTGCGGCTTTTCTCAAAAGGCTCCGGAACAGCTCCGCGGCTTACTGCTGCAGCCTTTGGAACCCGCTCTTCTTTTCCTACAGGGACTACCGGAATCAGCTCCCTGTGAAGCAGGGCATTATGCACCGCCTCATAAATGGCATCATATACCTCGGTGCCTCTTGCAAAACGCACCTCCAGCTTCCTGGGATGCACGTTTACGTCCAGGTCATTTCCCGTCATCTGAATATGCAGGGAAACAAAAGGAAATTTATGCTGCATCACAAAGCCCTTATACGCATCCTCGATGGCCTTTGTGATAATGTTATTTTTCACAAACCGGCCATTTACATAGTAATTTTCAAAGCTTCGATTGCCTCGTGACACCTCCGGCTTCCCGGCAAATCCCTCAATCTTCATGAAATCGTTCTCATAGGAAACATCCAGGAGCGCCTTTGCCATGTCGCGCCCATATACGTTATAGATGACATCTTTCACATTATAATTCCCGGAAGTATGCAGCTTCACCTGCTTGTTCTGAATATATTTAAAGGAAATTTCCGGGTGGGAAAGGGCAAGCTGCTCCATCATGGTTCCAATATAATTGGCCTCTGAAGTATCCGATTTCAGGAATTTGCTTCTGGCCGGCGTATTGTAAAAAAGGTTTCGCACCAGGAAAGTGGTTCCATCCGGCGCACCCATTTCCTCCATGCTCTGCTCCACGCCGCCCTCGATCACATAGCGCACGCCGCTGATAGCAGAAGGCGTCTTGGTGATCAGCTCCACCTGGGAAACAGCGGCAATACTGGACAAAGCCTCACCACGAAATCCCAGTGAGGCTATGTTTTCCAGATCTTCTACTTTTTCAATTTTGCTGGTGGCATGGCTCAAAAATGCAGTTGGCACTTGGGAGGCTTCGATGCCGCCTCCGTTGTCCGTAATGCGGATCAGCTTTTTGCCGCCGTCTGCAATCTCTACCGTCACAGCTGTAGCACCAGCGTCAATGGAGTTTTCTACAAGCTCCTTCACAACAGAGGAAGGACGTTCTACCACCTCGCCGGCCGCGATCTTATCAATGGTATGTTTGTCTAAAACTGCAATTTTTCTCAAATTATTTCTCCCGATGATTTACCATCTGTTTTTAATCTTGTTCTGAAGATTATAAAGGGTATTCAGCGCCTCCATGGGCGTCAGGTTTCCAATATCAATCCCCTTCAGTTCCTCAATGATATCATTATCCTGCACAGTGTCAAACAAAGACATCTGCGCCATGTCCATTTCTACTTTCGGTTTCTTCTTTGGAGAGGTGAGATCCTTCACGGCAGCTGTAATGTCCGCATCACTTAATTCCTCCACCAGCTCCTTAGCACGATTGATTACCGTATCCGGCACCCCTGCCAGCTTGGCAACCTGGATTCCGTAGCTCTTATCTGCACCGCCCTGCACGATTTTACGAAGGAAAACGATATCATCCCCCTTTTCCTTAACCGCAATACAGTAATTGGTAACTCCGGAAAGCTTACCCTCCA
Organism: Blautia segnis; assembly: GCF_014287535.1. Lineage (NCBI taxonomy): Bacteria > Bacillati > Bacillota > Clostridia > Lachnospirales > Lachnospiraceae > Blautia > Blautia segnis. Next base: position 38,608 of record NZ_JACOOT010000021.1, read on the forward strand.
GCTCTGTCAGTTCATGATAATGAGTCGCAAACAATGTTTTTGCTCCGCAAAGCTTTGTATTACTGATATGCTCAATCACAGCCCAGGCAATAGCAAGTCCGTCAAAGGTGCTGGTTCCACGGCCGATCTCATCCAGAATCAGAAGACTTTTTGAGGTGGCATTACGAAGAATATTGGCAACCTCTGTCATTTCCACCATAAAGGTACTCTGTCCGCTTGCAAGGTCATCAGACGCACCTACACGGGTAAAGATCCTGTCTACAATTCCGATGGTGGCTTTATCTGCCGGGACAAAGCTTCCGACCTGTGCCATTAGCACGATTAAAGCTGTCTGGCGCATGTATGTGGATTTACCAGCCATATTCGGTCCGGTGATAATGGAAATACGTTTTTTGCTGCTATCCAGATATGTATCATTGGCAATAAACATATCGTTGTCGATCATCTGCTCCACAACCGGATGACGGCCGCCTTTAATGTCGATTACGCCGCCTTCATTTACCTTTGGGCGAACATAATGGTTTCTCTCTGCAACAAGTGCAAGAGATGCAAATACGTCCAGCCCTGCAATGGCTTTGGCTGTACGCTGGATTCTCACAACCTCCATGCCCACCTTGTCGCGCACATCGGAAAACAACTGGTATTCCAATGCATAAAGCTTATCCTCTGCACCAAGGATCATATCCTCTAGGTTTTTCAGCTCCTCTGTAATATAACGCTCAGCATTCGCAAGCGTTTGCTTACGGATGTAGTTCTCCGGTACCAGCTCCCTGAATGTGTTCGTAACCTCAAGGGCATAGCCAAACACACGGTTATATTTGATTTTCAGGGATTTGATTCCGGTGCGCTCACGCTCTCTGGCTTCTAACTCTGTCAGCCATTTTTTACCATCTGTACGGGCACTACGGAATTTGTCCACATCTTCATTAAAGCCTTCCCGGATAATGCCTCCGTCCTTTTGTGCAAGAGGCGGCTCGTCCACAATAGCACTTTTTATCAAACCGGTAATATCCTCAAGGCTATCCATATCCTCATAAATTTCTTTCAAAATCGGAGCCTGAAAATCCTTCAGGATCTGTTTGATATATGGAATCATTTCCAAAGAAGAAGCAAAGGCTACCAGATCTCTTGGATTTGCCGATTTAAAGCTGATACGGCTGACAAGACGCTCCAGGTCATAAATGGGATTCAGATATTCACGAAGCTCATCACGAAGCATTGGATTTTCATTCAATTCCTCCAGCGCAGTCAGTCTGCGGTTGATTTCTGCGGAATCGATCAGCGGCTGTTCCACAAAGGAACGGAGAGTACGGGCACCCATTGCCGTCTTTGTTTTATCCAGAACCCAAAGAAGAGAGCCCCTTTTTTGCTTCTCCCTAAGAGTCTCTACCAGCTCCAGGTTCCGTCTGCTTGAGCTGTCAATCAGCATGTAGCGCTCGGCAGTATACGGACGAATGGTAGTCATCTGGGAAAGTGCTGTCTTCTGGGTCTCCTTCAGATAAAGAAACAGCGCACCGGCAGCAATAATACCGCTGTCGTAATCACTGATTCCGAGTCCCTCCAGATTACTTACATGAAAATGCTCTTTTAACTCTTTCCGGCAGGTATCGTCATCAAAATACCATGCATCCAGAGAGAAAATACAGATTCCAAGACGATTTCTAAGATCATCTGTGTCCACACCGCTCATGAAAAAGGAATCATTACAGATAATCTCTGCAGGGCTGAATTTGTTAATCTCGTCAATCAGCTTCTGGCTTCCCGGTACTTCTGTAAGAAAGCAGTCGCCTGTAGTAATATCCGCTATGGCACAACCAAAACGGTCTGCTATAGAGACAATAGACATCAGATAATTGTTCCTGGATTCGTCCAGTGAGGTGGCATCTAAGGTTGTTCCAGGCGTAACCACCCGAATAACCTCTCGTTTCACAAGTCCCTTTGCCTTTTTGGGATCCTCTACCTGCTCACAAATGGCAACCTTGTAGCCTTTCTCGATCAATCGGTTAATATAGGTATCTGCCGCATGGAACGGAATCCCGCACATAGGAGCACGTTCTTCAAGGCCGCAATCCTTTCCCGTAAGTGTCAGTTCCAGTTCTTTAGATACCAGAAGGGCATCATCAAAAAACATTTCATAGAAATCTCCAAGACGATAAAAAAGAATACAATCCTTGTATTCTTCCTTGGTTTTCAGGTATTCGCACATCATGGGCGACATGTTCATACTTTTGCCAGAACCCCTTGATTTATCTGCATTTGCGCCGCTTTTGGAAGTGTTACTGCACGGTTTCTGCACGGTTTTTTTAATTTTCTCGTTATCAGTAGTATTATTCATATTTATCCTTTGTTGTATTCTCTTCAATTTGGGGAATATTTTCTTCTTCGTATGTTTCTATAAATTTATTGAACTCATCCGAAACATATTCCTTCTCCAAATGCGTATAATAGTTTGTCATATTTACGCTTGAATGTCCAGCAATTTTGCTTACAGTAAATGGCGACATATTTGACTGGTTCATTCTCGTAACAAACGTATGCCTAAATTTATGTGGATATACACTATAAAGATGTGGTTCCCTGTTTTCTATCTGTGCACGTTTTATCTCTTTTTTATCAATGATGTTTAATATACGTGAACATTCCTGAGAACCATACTGGGGAAGGAAGAGATTACCGGGCTTTGTTGTAAAAACAAGATCTGGGTATTCGTCTTTTAAAACGTTATTTGCGCCCCATTTCGAACCATATTTTTCCTTGTCCATATCCTGCTTTACCTTCCAAGTCAGAAAGGCATTTTCAACTTTTTTTGACATTGGAATCCAACGGTAACTTGCCTTCTTTTTAGGTGTTGTTATTTGTTTTGTATTGTATGGGTTTTCAACACGATTTTTTTTGTTATCATAAAAATTAGTTGTTTTATTAAGGGTTTTATAAACACGAATTCTGTGTGAATGAAAATCAATATCCTCCCATTGAAGAGCTGCAAGTTCTCCAATTCGCATACCTGTATTCAGGATAATATAGAACACTTCATAATATCTTGTATTTTTTGCAGCATTCAAAAAGGTTTCAATTTCTTCCTTGGTCAGAACTTTTTCTTCATCTTCCTGTAATGGATCGACTACAGCTTCTTCCGATTTCGCAATTAAAATCCCTTTACATGGATTCATGGGAATCATTCTGCTATCTACTGCACTGTTTAATAATAGATTTACAATCGTCAGCGAATGCTCCACTGACGTTTCTGCATAGCCATCTGCCTGTAATCTTTCCACCATATTACGAATATGGGCAGGGGTGAGACTTTCCAGTCTCACCGAGCCAATATAATCTGTAATTCGTTCAAATCCATCAACATAACCATTAATAGTCGTGTTTTTTAGGCGTCCTATATTATATAGCTTCATCCACTCATCAAACCACTCAGCAGTAGTATACTTTCGTGCTTCTGCATTAAGCCCCATAATATATCTTGCTTTTTCATGATCACGCTTCTTTTTGAGTTTGGCTAAATTGCTGTCATATAAGTAGATTGGTTTCGGGGAACCTTTCGTATATATTCTGGCCACATATAGCCCATCTGATCTTTGGTAAAGCCCACGTCCAAGTTCTTTACCTTTTAAAGATTTACCCATATGGCATTCATCCTTTCCAGACCAGATCTCAAGTACATCAGAATATTATCACGTTCTCACAAAATATTCAAGAGTACTGTTTGTCCAGCCATTTTTCAAATTTTTTCTTATGAACAAGCGTTCTTCTCCCGATCCGGACCGTAAACTCATTTTCCGCCATTATAGTTCGCACAGTTCTTTCTGATAAACCAGTTAATTCGCATGTTTCCTTTACTGAAAGAAGAAGTTTCTCTGGTTCTTCCTGTTTATTTCCTTTTCTTGTCATATTATCCCTCATCTTTCGTAATTAAGTTATCAACCAACAACGTACTTTTATTTTCTCTTTGCTCCAGTAGTTTTTCTATTGCCTCCTGTCTTGTTATTCGTTCCCTGTTGGCTTTTAATGCAACATATTCCTGTGCCACTCCATATGCTTTACAACAGGCGTTATAGCTTTTATATGTTTTCCCACGAAATTCAAATTGTTTTTTCCGTTTCTTTTCGTAACAATAAGCAGCCGCCTCTTCAAACAGACAATTTGTTTCCCGCATGTGTCTAAGAACCAGTTTTTTAGTGATCCCAAGGGCTTTGTAACATTTTTCTTTTGACTCATATTCCTGTCCCATAACAACAACTCTCTGTGGTTCCGGCATTTTCCCTTTCACTTTAAGTGCTGCTTTTCTCTGGGCTTTTAACTGTTTCTTTTCATTTTTGCGAATGTAATACTTGACTGCTTCAGAAGCTGTAATATTTTCACGCAGCATCTTATTACACACCCAGCGATAAAGAATTCCCTGTTCCTTACAACATTTCTGAAGATCTGTATACACCATTTCCCCAATTTGTATCATTTCTTTATCCACAGCTGCTTGTCTGCTTGCATAAAAATCTGCTGCCTCCTGCACGGAACAATCATGACGGTATATATACCCATAAATATCTGTTTGGCGTATCTTAAGAACCCGGCAAAAATCGTGAAGATTATCATATTTTGTTCCATCTTCCAGATAAATCGGCTCTTCTGACATCTTCTGCCATTTTTCTTTCTCTGTCTTGTAATAAAACAAAGTTTCATCCACTCCAGCATTTTTATATATAATCCTGTCACACACCCATCTGTAAGAAATTCCAAGTTTCCTGCAACATTCTCGGACATCTACATATTTAACGCCTTCAAATGTAATAGGCCCAGTTCCAATTTTGTTCTTAACAGCAATATAATACCTGATTGCTTCTTCCTTGGAACACTGATTGTCTTTTATATAATTGTAAACATCAGCTCTTTTAATTCCATATTGCCTACATGTTGCTGATACCGATTCAATAGAATAATTGTCATCAAAATTCTTTTTTCTCCTTACAGGGTGATCTAAGAGAAAGAAATCCAGTGCATCTTGTAACGAGCTATTCAGCGAAATGCTTTTTTGTCTGACCTTGTTTGGCTCCAGATTAAATTCACGACAGCACTCTGTAAACATTGAATATTCCTTTTCTCTATAAAAAAACGGGGACGGATTACTATATTTTCTTTCTTCCGCTTTTTTTATGCAATGGGTCAATGCAACAGCTCCGGTTTTTCCAGTTTCTGCCATGCATTTTCGTACTGTTGATTCTGGTATTCCCATTTCCCTGCAGCATTTTGCTAAAGAAGGATATGTTTTTCCCTTGTAAACGAATTTTATCTGTTTCGTATACTTAATTGCTTTTTCTAATGCTTCCTGAATGGTATCACCATAATCATATTGGTAATGTCGCACGGTAAATTTATTTACACCATAAAATTCACAGCAGTTGTCGAGATTCAACCAATTCCGATTGCGAAAAACAAATTGATTCTGCTCACGTATTTCCATGAAATGATCAAGTGCCTCCGTGAAAGAACAATTATTCGTATGTCTATACCCTAAAACAGAACCATACTCAAATCCAAGTTTCTCACAACAATTTTTTTTGCTTAGGTATAAAATACCTTCATATTCAAAATAGAATCTTTCAAAATATTTGGTTCTCCGCCTTGGTTTATGCATAATATCGTCTTCCTTTCAACATATGGAGTTGACACAGCACATACTTTCCCCCTTTCGTATTGGAGATTGGCATTTGGAAACAATAAAAGCGCCTAAAATCAATAATCTTCTTGATTTTGGGCGCTCTATTCACGCATATAATTTTTTTAATCTCAAACAAAATCGAGATAAGAATTTACGCAGTATCTGCTGCCAAATGCCATTTTTATTATATCATTCTGTAGTTTTGTGTCAATTTCACCGTAGTTCCATATACGTAGTATTTTAATTTCATCACCATGATAATTTACAAAATTATTTTCTAAGACTCGTATGAGCCAACAATATAGGAATAATACCATTTATGCAGCATTTTCCATTAAATCTTCCTCCAGAATATCCGCAAGCAGCTTTCCAGTAAAGCCAAATCCGTTCACCTTTATTTTCTTTTCCCGCAGATCCTCAATTTCTTTCTTTCGAAGATCACGGCTTTTTAGCGAAAGAATCTTATCTTCCTTATTAAGTTTACGCGAAAGCTGTTTCTGCCAGCGCAATAAAAATTTCTCGGCCTGCTTAATATCCGGGTTCTGCCTGTTAAAATATGTCCGTTTCTGGCGTACTGTCCCATCTGGTTCTACTTCCAATGTATAATATGGCTTTTGGGGTGCATTCTTTTTTCTCAGGAACAAAAGATAAGACTCCTGTTTTACCATGCGCGCAAAATAAGTATCTTTTCCGATGATGCAGTGCTGCAGTTCTTCTCCTTCTTCCAGAATATCCTTGATTTTCCGCGGTGCCACAATTTGGAAAGTATGATCGCTATATTCATATTTTCTCAGGTTCTCACAGACGTTTTCTATACCAGGAAATTTTTCTGCGATCTCTTCGGCTTTTATATCCATTTTCTTCTCTATCATCAATTGAACCAGTTCGTTATGCCGTTTTTCCAGTTTTCTCACACGGTATATAATTGGATCCTTCACGTCTATACCAAGCTTTGACGCCATGTCAAGATAGTCTTTCCAGGTACCAATAAGCTCCTTTGGTTTTTTTTCACTTTCTTTTGCCTGTTTTTCCAAATAATTTTTTATCTGCTCCGGTCTCATCCGATCCAGTACAAACAAAAGCTCTTCCGGACAGATCTGCCATTTCGAGAACCAGGAAATCACGTTATCTTTCATCACTTTTTTAAATCCTTTTTCATAAATCAACCATTGCAGAAATACTTTTCCACCATGATTATTGCGAAGGCGGTTCAGGCGGAACATATCAATCCCAAGAGCATGTCCAAGCGAATCTGCTTCCTTATAAAAAATAGAAGTGCTGTTTCCTATGATTTCCTTTGCAAGCTCATTCAGCCCGGCTTTTATCAGTTGCTCCAGATAAGGATATTGCTTTAACCGATGAAAATAGGCTACCGGCTCTACTGTTTCACTTTTTCTGGCCAGCTCATGGAATCCGCTTCTTTTAAGCTGATTATTTTTTATTCCATGGAGTGACTTTTTGTAGATATGTCCCGGATAGCGGAGTTCATATCTACAATTCCCCCAGCAATAAGGGTTGTATGTATTTAATGACCCATGGATCCATCTGTTCTCTTCTGTCCCATGATAATAGCCCCAGTAAAATTCTTTTTCGTTAAGGTCTTTATCAAATACATATCGTCGCAGCTCTCTCCAGTTATAAACTGGTTTTGTATAAGCAACCATGTCATATTTCACATCTGCCCTGAATTCACGAATAACAAAGTTATCACCGCATGTCTGCAAAAGATATGCAGTTTCTTCTTTTGACTTTACCATGCGCTGCCTTCCCACTGCCTTATATTGGATCTTATGCCTGCAGTTAGGACATTTTCCCGTCCTGTTGTGTTTTACTCCATTCACCACCACATTCTTTTCGCACCATGTACAGTAGCCTGTGATATTTTTCTTCCGGGAGTATTCATAAAAAATGTAATTCTGTGTAATTCCCACTTTTTTCAGCCATTTCTCCCAGTCCTTCGGAGTTTCCCTAACATATTTCATAATCTGATCCCAGGCGGTTGTTCGTTTTAAATGTTTCTGTATCTTTTGCCTTTCCCGTACCTGATCTTCAAAATGAAAAAGGCCATAACATACATTATCTTTTCTATATTCCTCACCCAGGGTTTCCCATATTTGACTGCGGCTGTTTAGATCACACCAGGCATGATCTCCCTTTACACCTTTGGGCAGTTCAATTTTATCCAGCATTTTATTAGTCCATTTCTTCAGCCGGTAATCATATCCTATGAAGCAATCTTTTTCCTTATCAATGAACAGGGTATATAATGGTCTTCTTCCGCCAGCAGTCAAAATATCTGTAACAAAAAAACCAATTTTTAAGATATTTTCGTCCATTTCTGCCTGAATGAACAAACCAATTGGATATTTCATTCTATCATAAGCCATATTTCCGATAACTGGAATATCACTTTCTGCCGCCAGAACCATCTCCTCCGATGGTTCCAATACCTTCATTTTTTTAAGCTTTCGTTTTTCCATCTAATTTGTCCTTTCCGAAGTTATTTTATAAGTCCAGGGTTAACTGCTCAGCCTCATCCTTATGCTCATTTGCCGTAACCCACTCCTGTTGCAAAGCTTCAATCTGTTCGGCAGAAAGTCTCTTCTTCATAAATCTTTGTTCTGTATCATTCAGAGACTCCCAGCCCTTTTTCACAACCTTTCTTTTTGCCTGCTCCAGGCGTTTCTCTTTTCGTTTCTGTTTCCACTTCTTCTTCGCTTTCGCAAAGTCTGCTTCATAGCCAATGTATATTCCGGCTTTCTCATCCTCAATATCCTGTGCCTTATCTCGCGTCAATCGCGTAGCAACTCTAACATTCAGAATTTCCATCTTCAAATCTGGATCGTACAAGGCCTGCATAGAATAGCCATTCCACCATTCCTTATTAAAAATATCCTCCTGTTTTCTTTTTACAATTTCTTCACAGATATCAACCGAAACCTTGCTTTGCAAAAATTTCTTCCCCCTTGTGATCGTCACTATAGGCTCCCCGGCAAAAAAGGTATCATCTTTTCGGATTGTAGATACCTTTAGATCGTAATATATATTCCCTGTCTTTTTGGAAAGAGGTCTGCCCCGCAGCATACAATACTCTCCTGGTCCGCACATGCACCTCATCGGATCATATTGCAGGCTCCATTCCTGCTTCTCGTAGTTATAAGACATATGCATCTTACAAATACAGTTTTTATGCTGTTCCTTAAATTTCTGAAACAATTCTTCCTTTTTCTGATCTGCCTGGTTTTCCAAATATTCTGCACTTTTTTCATACTGGTAATCTGATACCATATGGCAGGCACAGAAGCCGAAATTATCTTCCCTTAATAAGGGATGATTCTGTTCACAATTTTTCTTATGCCATGGACACCGAAAAACGACATTATCATTTTCAAAGCAGAATGTTTCCTCCAGATAATCTATATCGTTAATACATTTTTCCCAACTCACGTATAGACCACAGCCAGACATAAATGCTTTCTTTTCCAGATAATCTTTGGTATATATAAAACCGCCGCATGAATTTTCAAGTGGTGACTTTCCCAGCCTTCCGTTTCCGATTCGAACATAGTCCGGATAGTGTTCCGCCGTATATCCTTGAAGAAGCAGCTCCTGTGTCAACAAATTGTATTCGTATCCCTCGGACATTTTCTTCTCCTCTTAACAAAAGATACGGCAGGAAATTCCCGCCGCATCTCGTTCCTTATCATTTAATTTTCCTCATCCATACGGATTGTTGTAACTAACATTTTCAGCCTGCCTTGAAGCATAATAAATTTATCCTCTTCCCTGCAGTAATAATAGACCTTATCCGTTAAAAACTCCTTTTGGAATGTCATTCTCGAATTGGAAGTTCTTAATAAATTCTCAAGTTCTTCTAAGCTGCAAAGTTTTGAGCTGTGTATCAGGGCTTCATGCACACTGCTAAATACCACATAAAAATCCCCATCCATTAATTCCACCAGTTTTTTTATCACTTCTGGATACAGGACTGCCACAGCTCCATTTGTGAGTCCTTTTACACTAAGACAGATTACCTCCTTCTTTTTTTTATCTGAAATAAAATAGGGATCCACATTCATGAAGTCATCACCAGCATACCCCGGAGTGTACATCATTTTTTGAAATCATAGATTCTTGGAGACAATATACGATAACTGTTTAAAAGAGCATCGTGTAAAACATCGTCTTTTTCCAAGCCCCATGTTTCCAAATATTCCGATCTGACTTTCAAATATGTAATCCCATCCTTCAAGGTTCCTGCATGCACATATAACGTGATTGCAATGTCCCCCATTGTTTTATATACGGCATTTTTCAGTTCATGCCTGTGTTTTTCCAGGTTCAAAAGCCCCAGAAAGAGATGTTCCCTGACTTTTTCATAGTCATTCAGATATCTGGTATTTTCCATATTTCCCGCTCTATCCAGGTCACACTTCACCCTTGCTTCTATGTTTTCCATAGAAGTTCCTTCTACATAATCCTGGTAAAGTTCTTCCACAAAAATCCCGCAGATGTCTTTTCCGGAATCCGTTTCAGCGCAGACTACAAATAACCGGTCCCCATTTGCGGTTATTCCAGTCTTTTCTTTTTTCTTAAAGAAAACATAGTCCTCTGGAAGATGAGCAGCTTTTATGATCCATTTCCGTAATTTCTGGACAAATTCTTCATACGTTAAACGCTGACACATATAAAGTTTCCGTTTCCTTTCTTATAATCCGCAAAACATTATCATTGCTATTTACAACGGAAGCCTTTCAACACAGCTTGCCGGTAAAGTTACCTTTGATACCACCTTTTTCCATTTCATTATTTTCCGGGCACCTCTGTCATAGTAATATATTTCATCTGTCAGAAAATCTTCGTCCAGGGTAGCCTCTTTAAGTGTCTCTTTTAAAATTCTTTCAAGATCTTCCGGACAGAACATCCTCTTAGAATGAATCATTGCCTCATGGACGCTTGTAAATACAATGTAGAAATCATCATCCATAAGGTCTGCAATCCTTTGTGCCACATCCGGCAGAAAAACAGCCACAGCCCCATTGGTGCGAATACTTGTAGAAAGACAGCTTCCAGCATTTCTTTCCACAATATTTTCTTCATAATTCATGTCCATAAAGTCATCGCCCTCATAATCAGGATTAAAAAGCAGGCATTCCCACTTATAAATTCTTGGGGGAGTAAGGAAATATGTATTCGCCAAAGCATTTTCGTAGGCTTCGTCCTCGTCCATTCCCCAGTCTGCCAGACTGGCTTTGTGGATTTTCATGCTGGAGATACGGCCATCTTGCTGACCAACTTTCATATACAAAACACAGGCTATGCCATCCACTTCTTTATACACAGCATTTTCCAGTGCCTTTTCATGTTTCTTTTTGTTTAAAAGCCGTATAAACAGGTCTCCCTTTACTTTGAAATAATTATTTACATCCTGTACTTTTTTGAAAAGCCTTGCATCTTTTAATTTCAGGATTTCATTTGTAACAGTATCTCCAATTCTTTTTATGGAAATACCATCCAGATAATCCTCATATAACTCTTCCGTATGGATTCCACATACTTCTTTCCCTTCTGAACTTACACGACATTCCATAAATAAACGGTCTCCATTCGGAGCCATTCCCTCTTCATCTTTTGCTTCAAAATAAATTCGCTCTTCTTGCAGATTTAAAGTATCTAACAGATACGCTCTTAAGTTTTCGACAAACTTTTCATAACTTAAAATTTCATTCATAATTTTTTCATTTCCTTTCGTTAGGATTATACAGATACTGCTTACTACTTAACTATTACGCAGCCTTATCTACCTTTTCTAATAATCAGTGCACTTCCTTTAAATTAACCGTAGTAAAGTTAACCTTTACTTTTTCCATATATACAGAAATCTTATCTTCGATTCTGCTATAGTAGTAGAGTTCTTCTGACAATAATTTTTCTTCAAACACCATACCATTCCTACACTTAAACACCATAGCATTCCTATACTCAATCACCATTTCATTGAGTTCAGTCTTAATATCTTCTAAATTACTCTCATTTGCACTGTAAATTGTACTTTCATTCCCACTTGTAAATAAAATGTACAAATCACTTCCCATAAGCTGTGCCAGTCTTTGAAGGACACCAGGGTAAAATACGGAAATCGCTCCATATTCTTTTGTATTTGTGGAAAGTCGAACCCCCATAACTTTATCACTTTTCGATAAGCAGAATGCTCCATTCTCCATAAAGGATCCTCCCCACTTGTTCTCATCATTAGTACAAATGAGAGGGGGTGCCATCTGGCAGGTATTTTTAAGTGCCTCTTCCATAACAGCCTCTTTTGTCATTTTCCATTGCTTCAAATGCTGATTTTTTATCTTCACGCAAAAATACGCGTTCGTATTACTAAGCATCATATACACGACACAAGCGATATCTCCAACATCCTTATGCACTGCATCTTCCAACTCAAGCGAATGCGCTTTCTTGTTTAGCGGTTTTACAAAAAGGTATTTTCTGATTTTTTGGTAACTGTCTGGAGTCATCTCGCCCTCTAACATGCCAACCGTTTTTAGTTTCTCGATTTCATCTTGTACAGAATATGAAATTGACTCCATCGAACTCCCTTCCATATAACGCTCATATAAATCTTTCACGTCAATACCGCACAGTTGCTTTCCACTTAAATTTTCAAATGCGTCCACAAACAAGCGATCCTTATTATCTATGGCTTTCTTTTTGAAAAATATTTGCTGTTCCTGTAAATGCAAAGCATTTAAAAGCTGTTTTCTTAATACCTCAACAAATTCCAAATATCCTAACTTCATCGTAATAATCCTTTCTGCGGTTTCTCTATGACCGCTGATCCAGCATCCAATTTTCAATCTGCAATTCCGTACCATTCATTTTCCTTATGTCTTATGCCATCCACACAGAGCTGGTTTACATATATAATCTCATTGCTGTCAGGCTCTTCCTGGACAAGAATAAGAAGATCATTTTTCCTTCCTTTTGCTTTTGGTTGTTTGCCGCGTACAATTACGAATCCATTATTGCCCACACCTGTTTCTTTGCAAACCAGGCTGCACCATGGGCGGTCCGGATGTATTGCCATATACGCAGCTCCCCGTAGTAAAAGCATTGAAAAATCCAGTTCCTCCTTCAGTTCCATCTTGGTGCACGAGATTTTGGTATCCCGGTCATCTTCATCCAGATCTCCAAATGCTTTCACTACAAAATACCTGGAGTTTCTCCAATTCGGATAGTGAACAAGACAATCCAGCGGATTTTCCGCACAATGGAATCCATTTTGTCTGCAATTTGCCTCCGTTGTCTCATTGATCCCATATCGTTTGAATTGATAACCCCTGCAACTTAAATTTTTTTCAAACCCTTTGTATGCAATCATATTCAGGCTCCTAAATTAAATAAAGAAAGCTGCTCCGGTTCTTCTTTCTTTTGCGCTGCTGGCTTTGCTGCCACCTTTGCCTCTTCCGAAACATCTTTCTTCGTATCTGAATCTTTTGATTTTGCTGACACTGTCCTGATTGATTCCGCTCTTTTCCAGGCTTTCTTTATTGTATCTTTTTCTTCCTGTGCTTTTTTCTCCATGTCTTTACGGTCGTCCAACAGGTAATAGTCTATTCCCCAGGCAAATACCTCTGTAGAGCCAATCACTATACCAGCATTTTGCCCCACACCAGTTTTTCCCTCTTTCTTTGCCTTTTCCAGCGCCGTCTCATATGCTTTTTCATGGACATATTCGAGACAGTGTCTCAGCGTCTTATGAGGCTGGAGGATCACATCTTTCATAACAGGATCTTTTCTGGCAAGGTCTAAAAGATACGTGCCAAGCACGGTCGCATACCCGGAATCCTGCAAAAGAAGCATTTCTTCTGTCAGTTTTTCGGTTACTGAACCGGATTGCCCCATTAATGGAACTTTCAACAGGCAGCAGCTTTTTCCTGCTATAAATGCATCCGTGTCCTCCTTCGGAATAGCATGCTCTTTCGCAAGCCTTTCAATTGCCGCTACATTTTGACAGGTCCGGTAATGCTCAGCCAGAATATTTAATTCCTCTTTACTTTTTGCAAGTCTTTCCAGCATATAAAATTCCTCCTGCTACTATGCAGCTTTTTGTTTCAGGTTTTCCTGCATTTCACCTGTAGCAGCCTTTTGCACCTCCTGTGATTCCCTGTCAAGTTCATTCACCAGGTTCAGGATTACCCGGCGTACCCAAAGGTTTCCATTCCACTTCTTTTCAAGGGTCTCCGCACTCTCTACAATGTCTTTCCACACACTATCATCCAATGCACGATGTCTGTATTTCTTATAAATTGGATAGATTTCATGCATAACCTTTTCGGCATCCACGTATATGATAGAATTCATATTGGATAACAGCCCCATCAGAACCGGATGCCTGTCATATTTTTGAATCAGTTCCTGGATTCCAACAGGCTTCTTTCCTGTATACAATCCTAAAAAGTCATTAAATATAGGTCCGATTATATTACTATGTTCCATTCGTATCCTCCTCTGCTTTTTTGATTCTCGCTGTTACAGTTTCAGGTAAGCATCCAAACGCATCTGCAATCGCGTTTTTACTGTATCCCTGTGAAAACAGCTTTTTCATCATAGGTCCCTGATCTTTTTTCTTTAATTCTTTCAGGGAGGAATCCCTGATCTTATTTTTCAGAATTTTTTTGCTTAACGGATGACCTGGACCATACTGATAGATTTTCCATGCCTCCGCTGCATTTAATCTGCATACAATTGCCAGGACCAGGCAATAGTAACCAGCGTATTCTTCGTCCCTTATGCCTAATCGCCCTCTTCACAGATTCTTTCCTAGTCCAAAGTTTTCTGTTCCATGTTTATCCTCCGATTTCCATATTTTCTTTTTTGAATTATCCCGTTTCTCCTTTCTTTTGTATTTGCTCCCTTTGCTTGAATTCCAGATTTTTGCAACAAAAAAAAACACCAAAAATCCATTCCAGGTTTTTGATGTCTTTCTATGTTTTCCAGATATAGTTTCTCAAATGATTGCTCCTGGCTTTACACCAGAACAAAATTTTACTACATAGGGTGCTATGCATAAACGATAATTCAATTGTAGGATAGCACAATATATAGTACATGTCAACAGTTGCGTTCTTATATATTGTGTTTTTGCATTCTTATATATTGTATTTTATCCTGGAAGACGAATGGTCTTTCTATCTTTTTTTCAAAAATCATCTTACTTCAAGCCACTGATCCACATTTCCAAAATGCACAGCCTGAAGCTGATCTACATCTATCGCTTGTCCGAAGCTATTTCGAATCACCACAACACCATTTTTCTTGTCCTCTAGTTCACCACCACCTCCAATTCCGCCTAAAGCCGAATCAAAGTTTACGACTGTACCATCTTTATACCTCACAGCATCAATATGGGTTCTTGCATAAAGATCCATTCCGCAATCAGAACCATTGTACTCAAAGCGATTTCTTTCATCCTCATATACTTTCATTGCATCCTGATAGTCAAGATAAATTTTCCAGAAAAATGGGGATATCTCCATGCTTCTCACATTAATTTCATAGCCTCCAAAATCACATTTCTTGTTCACCTCCAGAAGCGTTTCTGGATCAAGTTCTCCAACAGTCCATTCAAAGTTCCAGGTTCCCTGTGCCACTACAGTTCCTTCCGATGCTTTGTCTCCGTCTTCTGTCAGATTTTCTAATGTGATCTCTACTTTTTTTCCACTTAAATTGTAATCGGAGTCATAAGAAAAAGTTGCCTCATAATACTGAAGATGCGCAGATGTATTTGCATCATCCTCTAAATATGCCAAACCTCCGCCTACACTGCATGATCCAAATTGTTCATCTCCAAACACTGATTTTCCGTCAATTTTTATATCCAAATGTTCGAAAGAAGTATTTTGATCCATGGAAATATCCGCTCCGGTCTTTATCTCAAAAACTGCATATAAAATACCCTGATCCTGAAGAGAATCTGACAGAGCAACTGTTACACCATTATGTGTTTCTGACTGGTTAACATTTTGGATATAATTCGTTTCTTCCAAAGATTTCTGTTGTTCCTCGGACGGATTTAATCGTTCTTTTAATACTACATTCCACTTAAGAAATTCTTTTGCGGCTACGGTAACAGTCATGCAGGCGCAAAGTGCAGCTGCTACTGTCAAAACACGAATCCGGATTTTTTTATTTTTCCTTTTGTTGTCCGATATCGTCGTTTCTTCAATCTGTCTCAACGTTTCTTCAAATCTTTCATGGAACTCCTGTGGTACCTTCGGTGCTGAGTCCTTCCAATTATTTTCTAACATGGCATATGCTCCTTTCTTGTCATTTTTTCGGATACTTTGCAAATACGTGTGTTTACAATAGATTTTCGTTCCGTTTCCTCGAGAAGCTGTTCCCTTAAAAGTTCTCTCGCCTTAGAGAGTCTGCTTTTGATTGTTCCCTCTGGGATATTAAAAATTGCACTGATTTCTTTCAGAGAAAAGCCCTCAATATAATACAAGGTTACCAGTATTCTCAGATTTTCCGGAAGTTCCATAATTGCCATATACAGGTGGTCGTAACGGTTCTCTTCAAACATTTGCGCATTTTCCATGTATTCTTCATAAGGAATGATATTTTTTCTTTTGCGAATGATTCCGTTACACTCGTTAATTAGTATTCGGGTGATCCAGGTTCGGAAAAATTTCTCTTTTTTTAATGTATCCAGCTTTTCATATGCTTTGAGAAGCAACGGTTTACAAGGGGCTACAAGCGGTATAAAGAAACAAGTGGTTTGATAGAGTGGAAAAAGTATCAGATTTTCCACTCTATTTTTACATAGTCGCTGGTTGCGCTGATTGATGAAATCAGGCCGTCAGCGGCTTTTCGTTTGTCCTCAAAGCTGATATGTTCCCAATCGTCCAGATACCCGGACAGCAATTCAATCTGCTGGGAGGACAGCGTTTCAACGGACAGGTCGGCAATCGCCTTGGACAGTTTTTTGCGGCGGTTGTCTAAATCCTCGATTTTCTTGTTGGCGTAAGCAAGCAAGGTGGCGTTGGCCCCGGTCAGCGTATCAAGCAGTTTTTCAATCTCGGCCTCCACCTGTGCAAGCTCCACCTGATAGGCAGTAATCTTGGGATTAACTTTTCCCTCGCCGCCACGGAGTAGCTTGAACTCCCGGAACTTTTCTCCCATAGCGGTGAAAATGAATTGTTCAAACTCATTCTTGCGGAGTGTACCGCACCCCGGACAGCCCTTGTGGTCAGCCCGTTTGGAACAGCGCAGGTATTCATAGCCGGAGGGGTTATGGGTCGTTTTGAGAGCATACCCGCATTTCCCACATTTGATTTTCCCGGCCAGCCAAGTGTTCCGGGCCTTGCGCCCGTTCTGGAAGGTGATGTTTGTCATCAGCTTCTTGCGGCACCTCAGCCAAATATCGGAGGATATGAAGCCCTCATGGGGAGCGAGCACAAGGATCTGATCTTTCAGGCTCTTGTCCTTGTCCTCCTTCACATCCCGCCCTTGGTAGAGATAGCAGCCGTTTGTCCCGGCGAAGTCGGCGGCGTCATTGACTACCACAGCACCCTGACTTTTGAAGAACTCATACATTTCCAAGTCGGCCTGTGCATAGACCGGGTTGCGTAGGAGCTGGGATAGGAAGGGGCGTGTCAATGACTTCCCATATACTTTGATACCCTTTTCCTCAAAGTACCGGGTAATGTCTCCGAAGGAAGTTTCGGGCTCGGCGTACATCTCAAACATCAGGCGCACATGGTTGGCGGCTATGGGGTCGGCTACCATCATCTTTGTGCGGATATTCTCTACTACCGTCGGCTCCAAGTCGAAGCCATAGGGGGCTTGGCCGCTCATGTGGAAGCCTTTCAGGCACCGGGAGTAGTAAGCGTCCGTGACACGCTTCTGGATTGTCTCCCGTTCAAGCTGGGCAAATACGATACAGATATTCAGCATGGCCCGGCCCATCGGGGTCGAGGTGTCAAACTTCTCTGTGGAGGAAACAAACTCCACATCGTATTCCTGAAACAGCTCCATCATGTTCGCAAAGTCCAGAATGGAGCGGCTTATTCTGTCCAGCTTATAGACAACTACCCGGCGTACCTTGCCTTTGCGTATCTCGCCAAGGAGCTTTTGAAACTCGGGCCTGTCGGTGTTCTTTCCCGAGTAGCCCTTGTCTTTGAAAACCCGGCAACTGCCTCCCTTCAACTCATACTTGCAGAAATCAATCTGGCTCTCAATGCTGATACTGTCCTTGCGGTCTACGGATTGTCTTGCATAAATTACATCTTCTCTGTTATTCATATTGGGCTCCTTTCCTGTGGAATGGAGCTACCAACCTACAAGTATATTATACCATTGATAGCCCCGCAGGACAATGTTGTGGATGGTCAGGCGGGGCTGTCCCCGGCCTTTCTGTACTTGCTGAACACCTCATACAGACAGCGTTCAATGTCTTTTTTCCGCTTCTCCTTTTCCTTCGGGGAGAGTACCGGCGTCAGACTTTCCAGCACAATGCTTTTTCCCTGAAAAGGAACGGTCTTGGTTTCACTCTGATAAGTAACGGATTGTACCATTAAAGCCTCCTTTGCATAGTTGGTTGACGGCCAGCGTTTTCCCGCATTGTCCCGGTGGGGAAACGCGAAAGGACAGCGCCCGGTAAAAGGCGCTGCCCTTTCGTTCTGCTCCACGCTTCGGGCCAAGTTGGCGCTGTTGACAAAGTCTCGCAACAGCCCTCGCGGTATGTTATAATGAGGAAAACGACCTGAGGTGATGGGATGCAGCTGGCGATGCACATGGTAACGATCGAGGATCTGATGCCCCGGGAGCACTTCCTCCGAAAGTTGGAAGCAGCGCTGGATCTGTCCTTCGTTTACGAGGAAACAGCCCCGTTTTACAGCAAAAAATACGGGCGCCCGGCCATCGACCCGGTGGTCATCGTGAAGTATCTGCTGGTGGGTTTCCTGTACGGCATCCCGTCGGAGCGGCAGATCGAGCGACGCGTCCAGACCGACATCGCCCTGCGCTGGTACCTGGGCCTCGACCTCTTCGACCGGGTGCCGGATCACAGCACCGTCTCGCAGTTGCGCCGCCGGAAACCGTCCTTCCGCAAGGTGTTTCGGCGGTTATTTGAAGAAGTCGTGGGGCAGTGCATCGAAAAAGGTCTGGTCAGCGGGCGCGTGGTGGGGGCGGACTCGACCCATGTGAGGGCCAACGCCTCCCGTGCGTCGGAAGGACTGGTGGAAGTCGCGGAGGAGGCCGGCGTTTACTGGGAACGGCTGGACGATTATGAAGAGGAAGGGTTGGAGGAACTTGAGCGGCGAACCGGAAAGCGCCGCAAAAAGCGGACAAAGCAGATCAAACGGGACAACCGCCGCACCCACAAGCGCGTCAGCCGCACAGATCCGGAGTCGGGTCATCTGAAGCGCCCGGGGAAACCGGAGGGGCCTCATTACCTCGCCCATCAGGCGGTGGACAGCGACTACGGCATCATCGTAGGCCAGACCGTGACCGCCGGAGATGTGAACGATTCCGTGCCGTTTTTGGGCCTGATCGAGCATATTCACGAAAATATTGTACCAATTCAGGCTGCCACGGCGGATGCCGCCTACGATTTTCCGCTGGCCCATCGGGCGCTGGGTGAACTGGGGATCGGCTTTTTCGTGCGGCCGCAAAAGACCGCCGCGCGGATGTCTGTCCAGTTTACGCGGGACGATTTTTGCCGCGACGAGAACCGTGATGTGTACCTCTGTCCCATTGGAAAAGAGCTGTGTTTAAGGCGGCTGGCCCGCAGCGCCAGCGGCCTGTTTTGGGAGTATCAGGCGGATAAGCGGGACTGTGCGCTCTGTCCGCTGCGGGAAAAATGCCTGCGCGAGAGCGACAAACGCGGCGCAAGAAAGGTGTCCGTCAGCTACTTTGCGGCAGACCGACAGCGCAACCTGGAACGCCGTTCCAGCCCGGAATACCGGGAGGCGCTGAAACTGCGGCAGGTCTGGTGCGAGGGCTCGTTTTCCGCGCAGAAGCGCGAGCACAACTTAGCGCGCGTTTTGCGACGAGGCTTAGAGGCAGCGGAGGACCACTGCCTCTTGTCGGCGACCGCATTGAACCTGAAACGGATGATAAAACACGCCGGATGACGCCAGAGGGCGTCTTTTTTGTTGGTAGGGCGGAGCGGAGCGAGACTTTGTCAACAGCGCCAAGTTGGCCCGAGGTCAGGACTGCCAGTGTTCGTAGTAGTGCGCCGCCTCCTCCACGGCGCAGAAGTCAAAGACCTCGTAGAGCTCGGTAAGCACCTGCCGAATGTCATTTGACTTGAAGCCGCAGTTTTCCATCGCCTTGATGACATAGCCACGGCAAGCGTTATTGCTCCATTCCTCGTACATGGTCAAAACCTTCTTTCTGATAAAGCTGGGGGCGCTGGCTCTGTATGTTCGGCCTGTCGCAAGACAACGGATATTCCAGCCAGCACCCCCGCTGGGTTGTGGGGCAAATCAGAGCGGATAAGCCGCCAGCTTATCCCTTGCGGCCCGTTGCAGATCGTGGCCGTGGGAATGGCTCGTCCCCACCTGCGGCATGGGTAGTTGTCGCTCGTTTCCCTCACGGAAAAGTCTTTGCGTACCTGCCGCCCGGCTCCCTGCTGGGTGCTCCAAGTTGCCCGCTATTCAGTTGTGGGAGGAATGTTCTTCCTCTTATTAACCGTGTCGGTTGAAAGATCAAAAACAACAGGCTTACAGAATATTTTTCAAATATTTTTTCATGTTCTCCAAGCCCCGGCGGATAGCAGCAGTAATGGCCTGTTCCGTCACGCCCTCGGCGGCGGCAATCGCCTTGACCGAGTGGCCCAGAAGATAGTGCTCAAACACCCGCTGACCCTGTGCGTCCGGCAGACTGTTCAGAGCGTGGCAGAGATATTCAAACCGCTCCATGCGCTCGATAAGCTCCTGCGGAGAGGGGTTAGAGAAGCAGGCGGAATACTCGATACCGTCCTCGGCATCCAGCGAGTAGTGCGCCTTATTGCGGTAGACACGGCGGCGGCTGGCCTTGATGTACCTCTGGCCCGCCAGCAGTTCTTCCGCAACTTCTTCTGTGACTTCGATAATGACATTCTCTTTATACCACGGGTAAAAATCCCGCAAATTGATTTCCTTCATTGTGTACCTCCGTTTCGGTGTTGGGGATTGACAAGTGACCGAAACGGAGGGCGGCGGGGAGCGGCACCGGGGCTGGACTTCGGGCCAAGTTGGCCCGAGGCTCCATAAGAACGCAAAAGCGCCCGGGCGGCATGAGGCCACTCGGACGCACGAAATTACATTATCTACATTGTACTGATATATTGTACCTGCATAGCCGGACTTTTCCGGAGGGGGAGCTACGCTTTTTTTAGCTGGTGGAGATTATGAGTATTGCGGAAAAGAAAAATGAACACGGCTATACCTCCAAGGCACCGCCGTGTTCTTAAAAAAGGGCGACTTTAACACACCCTCCGAATTTTATTTTTCCAAAAAAGAAAACGGCGGCTTGAAATTCAGTTTCAAAACCGCCGTTGGGCTACTGTATTTTGTTTAGGCGCATGGAGACTCAGCCGCCAAAACAACGGTTTTTTTTATTACCGTTGTGGCTGTGAATTACTTTTTGAAATCTAACCCAAATTGTGAAGGATCTCATTGTAACGCTTCGTTGCGGATATACTTGGCTTTCCTTTTTTGCAGAAGGATAGTTTCCCTAATTTAGGCACAACACGCTCAACAACGATTTGACCATCTTGTGTCTTGGATTTTAATACATCTAATGCCTCCAGAAACCGACAGTCCTTTTTGGCATGGTCATAGAAGGATAAGACATAAACATATTGAAAAAGGTTATAGTTGCGAAATGGATATTCAACTTGCATAAACAGAGTTCCAATTCCGTAATGGCAAGGCCCGATAGGCTTTCGAGTTGTCCAATGGTCAAGCAAAAAATCAACAGCTTTGTCCAGGGCAGGCTCATTATTGAGATAATGACTAAATCGGAACGCATCAAGCGC
Organism: Blautia segnis; assembly: GCF_014287535.1. NCBI lineage: Bacteria > Bacillati > Bacillota > Clostridia > Lachnospirales > Lachnospiraceae > Blautia > Blautia segnis. Next base: position 60,306 of record NZ_JACOOT010000021.1, read on the forward strand.
AATAAGTGTGGGATGGGGATTTGAGTATTCTGTTTCAGGCCCATGCCCAAAAGAAAATTTATTGCAACGCCACCCGCCATCTGTGTGCTGTGTGTTCAAAAGATGTTGGAAGGTCGTTTCTATTCTACTGTCGTTGGCATATCCCATATAGCATAGTGTCCGAGCCGATTCCGCAGTTTGACAAGGATAAATACTCCCGGTAGGAAAAATCTTAAAACGCCCATCCTCTTTCCATGTACTAAAAATAAGGTTTGCCGTTTCTTTCATAATCGGATCATCAGCAGATACTCCCAGTTCTAATAGATAAAGGGGGCTCTCAATCGTCGTAAAAGGGGCGCCCTTTAATAAACGCTTGTCGGGTGTTGCCCAATAATCACCGCCATTATCATGGCGATGTAATAGGATTTCCTCAATATCAGAGAGATAACTATTTTCTGTTGGCATATCGTATCCTCCTTTTGAACGATATTGTACAGCCAAAATATGACAACAGCGTGTCATGTTTCATATTGGCTTATCGTGTTTTTTAAAAAGTTTTTTATCTCTGAGCGCAAACTATCAGGAGAGACTATCTCTGCCTTATCTCCCAAACTGGCAAAGGTAGTAATTACCCAACTGGGATATTCCGAATAAAATGTAATATAAAGACTGTCAGCAGTCTTTATAATATTTTCTTCTCCAAAAAAATCAATAGCAAGGAATTCAAGTGATTTATCCATACGGACGGTTATTTCAATCCCTTGACTGTTCGAAAACTCACTTTTTAGTAACGGGGCTTCATAATCTTTCCGTTCCTCAAATGTTTCCGTAGTAATCTGTAAATCGGTAATACGCTCGATCTTAAAAATGCGGAAATCATTTCTATAATGGCAATATGCAAGCATATACCAACTCTCTTGTTTGAAAAGCAACTTATATGGTTCCACAATCCGTTCACGATAGCCATTGGAGCTATAATATTTCATGTTAAGCAAATTGTGGTTAGCAATGGCAACACGGATAAGCCGTATTTTTTTTATTATCGTGCTATTGTGGTTCCATGTAGAAAAATCAATAACAATATCATTTTCCAATAGCATTTTGTCGTTGCTGCTAAATCTAAGTTTGGCAAGTAAAGTTTTAATCTTTGTACTATCGTCAATGATTGAAAGCCCTTGTATTCCGGCAAGAATAACATCCATGTCATCTTTGCTTAAAGCAGATTTGTTATATCTGAAATTGGGCATAAGTGAAATACCGCCACCAACACCTTGCTGTGTAATAACCGGGAAACCCGCACTTGATAAATCCAATAAATCACGATGTATTGTGCGAACAGAAACCTCAAAATACTCCGCTAATTCTTTTGCGGTCACTTGTTTTTTATCCAAGAGGATACTCAATATTCCAAACATACGATTACTTTTCATACGCTTACACCACCTTATTATAAAGCATATTAAATAAGACAATCGGTGTCAAGTTTGAAAGTCGGACACTTGCTACAATTTTATCACAAGCAAGCGTGAAATAAAATACTACCTTTTAATAAAATTTCATTTCGTTCTCATAATTCAACCCGAAATGTAGAATAATATAGGGGTGATATGAGAATGTACCAAGACACCAGACGGCTTGACTTCCACGCATTAGGCCGGGAGATCAAGCGCAAGAGAGAGGCGAAAGGCTGGACGCAGGAATACCTTGCACAGCTCGTAGACCGTACCCCTCGTTCCATCATGTATTTTGAGAACCGGGGACAACACCCGAGCCTGAACACCTTTTACCAAATCATCACCCTGTTGGACATTTCCGTAGACCAATTCTTTTATCCTGACAGGCAGAACGGCGAAAGCGACTGCCGCCAGCATATTGACAGGTTACTCAATACAATGGACGAAAAGGAATTGACGGTCATGGAGGCCACAGCAGAGGGACTACAAAAAGCCAGAGAAACGGAGGTCAAGTAAAAAGGGCCTTCGTTTTTCTCGTTTTGGGTGGACTTTTCAGGGGTGCCGCTAAATGGCAAGCAATGCTTCTGTGGCCACAGAAGCCATTTTCACAAGCCCGGCCTTGCGGCCAGTCTGTGAAAATCTGCTTGTTGGGGAGCCTCCCCAAACCCGGCGCTTCGGGCCAAGTTGGCCCGAAGTGGTAGCGTCGCTTCGCTCCTTATGCGTCACAGTCCCTAACGCTCCTGTTCCTTCTTTCTGCCCGGCTCCGAGTAGCCCAGCAGATAGTCAATGTTGGCCTTGATGGTCGCGACCTCCTGCATATCCGCCTTGGCCTTGCGGTACTCGGCGTAGAGCTTCTTTTTCCGCTCGGCCAGCTTGCGGCCTTCCTCTTTGAGTGCGTCTATCTTGGGGAGCTTGCCGCCGTCCAAAATGCGCTTGAAGTCAGCGCAGGCCGCCCGATAAAGCTCAATATCCGCCTCATGTTCCGCAAGAAATTTTCTGCTGTACTTGCTGGCCTTGTACTTCTCAAAGACAGGCCGGGTCTTGGCATACTGCACCGTTGCCGCCTTCAATTCCATGTTGGTATGGAGGGCCGCTTCGGTGCTTTTGATTTGGTCGGACAGCTTGTGAAAACGCTCCGTTGCTGCCGTGGCCTTCTGCTCCAACTGCTCATAGTCCGTCAGGCCATTGTCCTGCAAGTAGGCAAGGGCGGCGGCCATCTGTTTGAGATTGAACACCTTGGCCCACCGCTCATAGCCGGGGCCTTTCCCTTGGAGCTTGGATTGAATGTCAATAGCCAAGCTGACCTTCTGGCGGGGCTGGCCGGGATGCTGGCGGGAGCCTGACAGAGCGGCTTTTATATTCGCTTCGCCGTAGCCGTCCCCGAGGGTATCAGAGCGCAGGCGGGTAAACCGCTCCTGACCGGGAGCCCGGAAGCTGACCGCTCCCCGGCGCTGTTTGACCTCATAGCCCGCCTGCTCCATCAGAGAGAGAAATTCCGGGAAGTCGGCGGGCCTCTTGGCAAGGGCGGTATCAATGGCGGCCCGCAGCCTGTCCTGATAGGTCAGCGGCCTTTTCTGCCCGGCCAGCCATTCCCCGTAATTGCGAAACTTCCCCTTGCTCCGGGGCTTGGGATTTTCCACGATGGACAATCCGTTTTCCAGACACAGGCGGTCAGAGAGCCGCCGCAGAGCAAAGGACGAGCCCCAGAAGTTGCGGAACTTCCGGGAACAGTCAAGGGTCGTGGAATTGTAGTAGATATGTGAGTGAATATGCTCCTTGTCCGTATGGGTCGTGACGATAAAGGCATGGCGGCCCTTCGTCCAGCGCATAGCCAGCTCATAGCTGACCCGGTTCGCTTCTTCTGGGGTAATCTCTCCGGGATAGAAGGACTGGCGGATCTGATAGCACAGCACATCTTCGCCCTTCTTTTGCTCCCGGCCCGTCATGGCCTTATAGCTGGCCTTTGCCAAAAGGAACTCGGCGGCCACCGTGGCCGGATCGCACTCATAGGAGGATATGTATTTTCCGCTCTCTGTCTTTTCAGGATTTTTCCCATAGTCCAGGCAATCCCGGATAGCCTCGGCTATGCTTTCTCCCTCGTTGGCATGGCGTTGCAGTAAGGTGGTCGTTGCCAGAGAAAATCCCTCCCTTCATAGGAAACGGCGGCCCCACCGAGCCGCCGTCAATCCGTGTTGCTTCGGGCCAACTTGGCCCGAGGCTGTCAGCTTATGATGAACTGGCGCAGAGACAGGTTCAGGCTGTCCAGCCCTGTGATGACAGCACCCGCCACCGCCTGTAGGCCATAGGGGGAAAGCAGGAACGCAATCACCAGATAAATGACACCGCCCACCGGGTAGCTGATGAAGAACAGCCCCACGCCCGACAGAGCCATGATGACCGAGGCCGCCGTCAGGAGGAAGGAGGACAGAGAGAACAGGAACAGCAGAACGGCCACAAGGACAGTCAGGAACAGGATAAGCGGTGCGGTGATCAGTTTAAGTATCAGTCTCATAGGTTCAACCCCTTTCTATCATCTTTCTACCTATATTTTACCATGCGGGCGTAGGGGCAACAATGTTGTAGACGGTTAGTAAATCTTGTCCCGGAGCCTCGGGCCAACATGGCCCGAAGCCGCCAGAAACAAAAAAGAGGCGGGGCGCAGACCACAAAGGCCCGCACCCCGCAAAGTTATTTCTCCACCAGCGTAGACAGCTCCATGAGCACCTCGGACACCCGGCCCCAGAGCTTTTCATAGTCCCGCTGGAGCCCGGCGATCTCCTCCGGGTACACGCCGAAGGTATTGGCATGGACGGCCACCTGATTGAGATTGTTGGCACACCGCCGCTGTAAGGACACCAGTTCCTTGACCGGGGCAAGGTCTACATGGAGGATATAGCCGTTCAGGGCCATTTTCCGCATATAGGCCCCGGCGTTGGTAATGCCCGCTTCGGCCATGCGCCGCTGTATCTGGGCCAGCTCGTCCGCCGTGACCATCACATGAAGGTGCCTGTCTCGCTTGCGCCGGGCCGTCAGCGTTCCTCCCGCTCCCGGCTCCGCTTGTGGGCGGGCGGCTCCTTCACTCTGTCCAGCTCCTTTTTCTCCGGCCCTTTGGGGAGCGGCGAGGGCGGCAAGTTGTTCAAAATGCCGTCCAGCATATTGTCGTTCTGTTCCTCGGAAAGCTCGGCGGTATGCAGGTGGTTGTCTCTCTCGTTCATAGCATCCTCCTTATCTGTCCTCATGGGACTTGTTGTGTTTGATCTTGTCGGGCTCCTTGGGGGCCTCCGATCTGTGGGCCGCCTCCTTGAGCTGGGCCGTGATGGAAGGCCGGGCCGCCCGGTCAGGATTGCCGGGAGCTGGGCGCAGCTCGTAATCTTCCATCTGTTTCTCCGTCAGGGGCTTCAAATAGGCCAGCTCTCCCCACGCCCGTATCGTGCCGCCCTCCACCATGCGCCGCTCGTCAAAGTTGATGATCTCCACGGGAGCGTTGCCGGGCGGCTTCGGGAAGGTGCCGAGGTCAACAGGCCGCTGGGTGGAATAGTAGCGGTAATACGCCGCAGGCTCCCGGCCACCTGTGCGCTCCTGCACCTGAAACAGCTCCTTGTAATCGTCAATGCGCTTGGCGAAGTCCTTTTCCGCTGTCTGACCGTTGCTGTGGTAGTGACCCCAATAGTAGTCCCTCTGGCCGTTCTCCGTTTCGGTAAACTGCCATGTGACAAAGGGGCTGGGGGCCGCCTCGTCATAGCCCAGGGCAAAGCCCCGGCCATTGTCGAAGGTGACGGACTTCAAAATCTCATAGCCTTGGTTGATCTCTATGTGGTTTCCTCCTTTCCAGCCTCGGGCCAATTTGGCCCGAAGGGATGAAATGTTACGAAATACCCGCTCAAACCGGGGCAAAAGGTATTAGGGTATTCCCGCCCGGAAAACAGGCGGGGAAAAGCCCGATATTCCGGGCTTTTTCTCCGGGCAAATCGTAACAGACCTACCCGGCTCCCCTCCGCTTTTTCCTCATGCGCTCCCGGCTCCTTCTGCGGTTCCCCTCAACCTTGCAGGCGTCGGAACAATAGGCTTGCCTCCCCTCCGGGAGAAAGGGCCGCCCACAGACGGCGCACAGCCGGGTATCCGGGGCCAGGCCATCCTCGCAGATGGAGGCCATCAGCACCGGGTCAAGGGGAAGAACGGCCTCCCGGAAGTAGCGGCAGTAGGCCCCCGTCCACCACTTGCCCAGCATATAGCACTCACAGTCCAGCGGCAGGCAGCCATACTCCCGGTCATAGTTGGCGCACATCTCCGTGACCAGTTTGCGGATACCTTTTCGCTCGTCACGGGACAGCTCCCGACACATCAGGATTTCGGGCCAACTTGGCCCGAAGCAGGAGCCGCAGGACGCAGCCGTTTCAGGCAACGCAGCTTTTTGCTCCTGCACTCCTTGAAATAACGGCACCCGGCACAGCGGTCAGGGCTGCCGCCCGGGCGGGGGACTTCCTTCATCATTCTTTCATAGGGGCTGCTGGTAAAGTTCATGCCTCGTCCTCCGTTTCGTCCTCTGTCTCCATATCGCCGTAGGGGTCGGCCTCGTCATAGTCGTAATCGTCCTCGTCCAAGTCGGCGGCCTCATGCTTCGGGCGGTAGACCTTAAAATAATAAGCCGCTCCGCCGCCCACCAGCAGGACGGCCGCAATCATCAGGAGGTTGCCAACAGGAAAGCCGGTATCTTTTTCGGGCTCGGGGTCAGGCTCGGCCACAGGTTCCGGGTCGGGCTCAGGCTGTGTGACAGGCTCCGGGGCCTCGGGCTCAGGGTCAGCTTCGGCAAGGGCCAGCAGGTCTTTTTCCGTGACGGCGTTCAGGAAGTACACATTTTCCTCGGTGCGCTGGCGATCAATAATCAGGTAGAACACATTCTCGCTGGGGGTGGTGATGGTGAAGAACTCTTTGCCGTCCTCGTCGGTGGCGTTGTCCACCACCGTCCCCGTCCCGTCCGGGGTGAAGGGCTTGGCGGTGATTTCCTCGGCGGCGGGCGGCGTGGTTTCCTCAACAGGCTCGTCACTCTGGGCGTAGGCCGTGACGCTCATGCAGGTAAGAGAAAGCAGGGCGGCGGTCAAAACCGCGGCCCTGCGAAGCAGCTTATTCCTCATGGTCGGTATCCTCCTTTTCTTTCTCAGGCTTCGGGCCAAGTTGGCCCGAAGCGGTAATGGCGGGGTTACTGAAAAAGGCGGCCAGCTCGGCGGGCGTCAGTTTCAGGGAACGGACAGCCTGAACGATCATGCTGTTTTCTTCCTCCTGACGCTGTTTCTCCAAGTCTTTGATCTTGGCCTGCCACTCGGCGGCCTTCTCCCGGGCCTTTTCCAGCTCCCGGTCAATCTTTTCAAGTTTACTCATATCGTCGCTCCTTTCGGAAAATCAGTTCAAACGCCCAAAGGCGTAAAAGTGCTCCTGCCAGTAGTTCGTGTTGATACTGGCGTATTTGATGGGGTCGCCCGCATGAATCATCATACCGTCGCCCACATAGATACCCACATGGGAGACTGGCCCGGCGCAGTCATAAGTCCGGGTAAAGAAAATCAGATCTCCGGGCCTTGCGTCGGCGGGCGACACATAGGCGCATTGATTGAAAATTCCGGTCGCCGTGGTGCGGGGCAGGTTGTGGACGCCGCTTGCCGTATAGACCCAGCAGACGAAGCCGGAACAGTCGAAGGAGGTGGAAGGGCTGGAGCCGCCCCACACATAGGGCCAGCCCAGATACTTTTCCGCCTCCGTGATAAGGGCCGCAAAGGCCGGGTCGGAAAGGGCCTCGCCCGGTATGGTGTAATTACTTCCGGGGTCATAGCTGCCGCCGCCTGTGTAAATGTCATCCCACAGATAGGGCTTATTGCCTTTGAGCTCCAAGGTTATGTCGTAGATTTCCTTCTGCTCGGCGTCCAAAAGAGAGTTGACCACCACGGGAAGGGTCTTGTTTTGGAGCCGCACATGGAGAATGTAATACTCATACGGCACCTCGTAGGTGTCCGTATGGGTGGTTCCGTCCTCGTCCGTCCATGTGTCCGTTTCGGTGCGGTAGCGTATCTCCACTTCCTCGGTCAGCGTCAGCTTGTACTGCGCCTCGAACAAGGTTCGCAGCTCGCCCTGCACATTCTCACGGGTGTAGGTGCGGAGCTTGGCAATCAGGTAGGAAGTCAGCTCGTAAGGGTTGTGGCCCAGCTCGTCCACATCGTAGCGGTACTCGTCATAGCCGGGGTGGGTGCGCTCAATGTTGGCGATCTTCTGGCGGAGGTCGTTTTCAAGGGCCGTATAGTCCTCGTTGGCCCCTAAAATATCCTCGTCCTCGGCGGTGTAGGAGGTGCCGACCACGGCGTTCATCATGCCAGTACCCAGCGAAGGGAAGGCGGAAAAGACGGAGTTCAAAATCAGGAACAGGCAGAACAACAGCAGAATAATGACAGCCCCACCCTTGTGACGGCGCACAAACTGGGCGGCATAGGCCGCCGCTTTCTCGGTGGTGGTAGCCGCCGCACCCGCCGCCTTGGCGGTCTGTTTTGCGGCCTCCCGGGCCTGCTTGGCGTACTCCCGCTTGATTTTCCACTTCTGGGCCATGCGGGAAAGGAAGTTGCTTTGAAGCTCCGGGTGCTCCTGTGCCATTTGCTGATAGTGGAGGTTGGCGTTGGCCTTCATGGTCTTGTGCTCCCATTTCTCCACCTGACGGGCCGGGTGCTCCCGGATACGCCGTTTGACATAGCGGGTAGCCTTATGTACCCCGGCCTCTGTCAGAAGCTCGGCCTTATGGGCGCTCTCCACGCCCACATTCTCATGCTCGACCTCGTGTATCTTGCGGTGGCCGTAGGCCCACACGCCAGCCCCCGCCGCCATTGCCGCCCGTTTGGGGAGGCTGGGAGGCTTCTGGGGCTTCTGCTGGGCCAGCTTTTCCTTGGCCATTTCCAGCTTGACAGCGGAGTGCTCGGCCTTGGCCTCGGCCCGTTCCTTCTTTTTCTCCTGTTTGTCCTTCTTGTCCTTTTGGGCGGCCTGTTCCTCATGGGCGGTATCCCGGCGGGCCTCGCCCTCCTGACGCAATCGGGAGGACGGTTTTTCCCGTTCCCCGTCCTGCTTGAATTTCCCGGTGCTCTGGGGCTTCGGGCCAACTTGGCCCGAGGTTTCCGCCCCAGTCTGACGGGTCACTTCTTCCTCGGTGAAATGGAGCCGCCCACGCTTTATCCGCTTTCCGCCCTTCGGGTTCTTCGGGCCAACTTGGCCCGAAGCGGTCTTACTCATTCTGCGCCTCCTTTTCCTCCGGGCGGGTAGTCATAATGGAGTAGAGCTTGGTGTTCTTCGGGAAACGGTCAACAAACGGGATGGTCACATTTCCGAAGAACAGCAGGCCCTCGCCGGAATTGGAATGGGTCACATAGGAAAGCTGGTGGGGACTTATCCCTAACTGCTTCGCCAAAATCTGTCTGTCCCCCTGCGCTTGCGACAGAAGCACCATGAAGTCAGAGTTTTCAAAGATGTTCTCAATCTGACGGCTGGCAAGGAGGTCTTTCACATTCTGGGTCAGGGCGCTGGGGACGCAGCCCTTTTTACGGAGCATTTTCCAGATGGTCACAAAGTAGCTGGAAGTCAGCTCGTCCTGCAACAGCACATGGAACTCGTCATAGTAGCACCATGTAGCGATACCGTGGGCGAAGTTGTGGGAAACCTGACTGTTCATCAGGTCGTTGATGATGTGCATGGCGATAGTACGCAGGCCCGCCCCCAGCTTCTTCAAGTCAAAGCACACCACACGGGCGTTTTTATAGTCCACATTGGTCTTATTGTTGAAGATGTTGAGGGAGCCGGACACATAGATTTCAAGGGCCGTTGCCAGCCGCTTCGCCTCGGGCTCGGTCTGCTGGCACAGAAGGTCGTACAGGTCTTGGAGCGTCGGAAGGGGCGTGTTGTCCGGGTCATTGAGAAAGTCCCGGTACACCATGCGGGCGCAGCGGTCAATGATGGTGCGCTCCACAGGCTGTAAGCCGTCCTTGCCGCCCACAATAAGCTCCATCAGGGACAAAATGAAGTCGCATTTCAGGCTGATAGGCGAAACCTCATCGTCCATGCTCACATCCAAGTCCATCGGATTGATGTGGTGCGGGCTGTTGGGGGCGATCTCCACCACAAGCCCGTCCTCCCCGAACTGGCGCACCAGCGGCGAATACTCGCCCATCGGGTCAAGAATAATAATACGGTCGCTGGTGGCGAGGAACACATTGACAAGCTCCCGCTTTCCGGCGAAGCTCTTGCCCGAGCCCGGTACGCCGAGGTATAGGCCGTTGGGGTTTTTCAGCTTCTTTCGGTTCGCCATAATGACATTGTGGGAAAGGGCGTTCAGGCCGTAGTAGATGGCCTCGCCGTCCATGCGGAGTTCCTGCGTCATAAATGGCACGAAGATAGCGGTGGAGCTGGTGGTCATACCCCGCTGTATCTCGATACCGTTGTAGCCGAGGGGCAGGCTGGATATAAGGCCCTGCTCCTGCTGGAAGTCCAACCGCTTCAACACGCAGTTGTATTTCTGCATGATACCCGACACCGTGAACAGGTCGTTGTCCAGCTCCCGGCGGGTGGCGGCGGTGTTCACCACAAGGAAAGTCAGAAGGAACATTCGCTCGTTGCGGCTCTGCAAATCGTTCAGGAGGTTCTTTGCGTCCTGACTGAATGTAACAAGGTCGGGAGGAAGTATGTCCATATCGTAGCCGCTTCGGACGGCCTTTTTTTGTTCCTCCACCTTCATCTTGTCAATGTCGCTGACCTTGCCTTTAATGGTCTTGATGGCCTTGGCCTGATCGACGGTCTGAATGTGCATGGTAATGGTCATTTCAGCGTCCACCTCCAACAGCTCCGCAAGGAGCTTGTCGGAAAGCTCGGAGGCCATGATCTGCATATAGGAGGCCGCTCCCCATGTAGAGCCCATACGGAACAGGCGGCTCTGGCGGAAGTCAAAGCTGTTGGGGGCGATAAAATCCTTTGTCCCCATTCCGGTCTTGGGTATCATATCCCATGTGAAGGAAAAGGGCTCGGTGCCGCCGGGGTGGAGCTGGCCGTGAAGGATCTCCAGCCGTTCCAGTCCATTGAGGGGCCGGGACTGTACCCCCAGCTTTTTGAAGTTGCCGGTAATATCGGCCTCCACACGCTCCAAGCGGGGTTTAGCAATGGCGAGGCTGTCCGCTGATACGCCGAAGGTCAGCAGCTTCGTCCTTACAATGCCGTTGTTGCTCTTGGCAATCTGCCCTTCCAGCATTTCCACATACTCACCCCGCATTTCGCTGTATTCGTCATCCCGCATGGGGATATTGAGCTTGTACTTGCTGTCCGGGCGGCTCCTGTGATTGATGAAGGAGAGCTGGAACGGAAGGGAGCTGTCAAAGGAATTGAGAAAGGCGCAGTAGCCGTCAAAGATGGCACTCTGGTCATCGGCCTGCGCCAACTGGTAGTTGATGTCCTCGTATTCAAGGCTCTTGGTATAGAACCTGTCGTTTACCCGGCAGATACCATCCTTGAAAAGCTCCCGGTACGGAATGGTCTGCTGTGCGGTCTGCGGCCCGGCCTTTTTCGGCTGGGCCTGTTTTGTGGGCCTGCGGTCAGGACGCTTTCTTTCTGCGCCCGGCCTTTTTGCCCCTTTGGTGGTCTGCAATCGGCTTTTCCTCCTTTCGGCTCAAAAAAGCATAGAAATTTTCGGTTTTGTAGGGCCTGACCCGTGACAGTAAAAACCTTGTTCGGATAATGTTGCGGAGCACCTTCTCAAAGGGAAGGCCGTCCTTCTCAAACATGGCAAACAGGAAACACGGCATCATCAGGCCGATCATCAGGAACAGGGCCGTACTGTTCCCGATATGGGAGCGGGTGAACAGGTAAAACGGGATACCGATACCGCCCGCTATGGAAAAACAAATAAGCTGGCGCTTCGTCAGGTTGAAGGCCAGCTTGGTCTTGATACGGCTCAAATCGTTGGGTACTGGCACATAGGCCAATGAAGTCACCTCCTTGGAGCTTCGGGCCAACTTGGCCCGAGGTCATCGTTCTGCCTGGCGGGCCGGAGCCTCCCTCCGGGCGGCCTGCGCCGCTTCAAGGCCGGACTGCCTTGCCCGCCAATACTCGGGGTTGTACCGCTTGATGGAGCGGTTGATATTTTCCTCAAAGGCGGCCTTGTCTTTGATACGCTTGGGTATCTTCCAGAGCTTCTTATCCAAAAGCTCCCGCAGCACCACTTCCTCCTGCGTATCTTCCTCAAAGCAGAGATAGCCGCCACGCTGAAAGCCGCACCGCTTGGCCGCCGGGGAGAGGAAGGCCGCCACTTCCTTTGAAACCATCGTCCCCCCGTGGCTGGCGGTACTCACGAGGAACACGCCGGGGCATAACAGGTCGCAGGTCTGCACCTTACCCCACGGGGACTTTTCCGGTTCCTGATACATCATCGTTCTGCACCTCCTTCCTGCCTCGGGCCAACTTGGCCCGAAGTGCTTTAATGCGCCCCAAAGATAGACTTTGACAAGCTCCCGGTCTTAAAGAGCACGAAGCACAGAAGCACCGTGTACCCCACACAAGTCCAGATAGCGTTCATCATATCGCCGTCCGTGGCGATACTCTGCACCAACACGGCGTAAATCGCCATGCACACCATAATGAGCATCCCCTGAAAGCCAACGGCAAACAGGGACTTGAAATAATTCTGTCCCATGTGTCCGACCTCCCGGTTGACGCTGGTGGCAAAGGGAATGGGGGCAAGGCTGGTCATCAGGTAAATTTCAATCATACGCCCGTAGACAATGACGAAAATCACGATATTCAAGGCCGTCATGGTGAACTGCACGAAGAAGGATTGCAGGAAGATACCAAGGAGCGGCCCCAGCTCCATTGCCTCAAGCTGGGTCTGCATATTGTTCAAAACCTCCGGCGTGACGGCGGTGGAGCCTTGTATCAGCCCCGCCGACTGGTGAATGACCTGCTGGGAAACATCAAATACCGCCATGACGATATTGAAGGTGTTGGACAGGATCATCACCGCAATAAAGGTCTTGAAAATCCACTTAAAAAAGATCCATGTGTCGAAGTTGTGTAGGTTGTTGTGGTCTATCAGCATTTGAATGAGCTCATAGGTCATCACAAAGGTAAGCACCAGTCCGGCGATAGGAAGAATGACCGTTTCGGAGAGCTGCCGTATCATGGAAAAGACCCCGGCGTTCCATGCCGCCGGGGGCGTCCCTACCTGCGCCGCAATCTCTCCGACCTGCTCATTCACATTGGTAAAAAGCCCGCCGAGGTTTCCCATGATACCCTCGACCAACAGCCCTTTGAGCCATTCTGTGATAGCGTCGAAGATACTTTGCATAGCTTACTCCTTCGGGAAGATTAGAACAGGTTTGCCAGCAGAGGGATCAAGTTCATGCCCAGCAGGACGATACCGCCACCCGCCATGAGCTGTTTTATCCCCAATTAGGTGTAAAACTCTGCTCAATGGCGGGCGGCGGCGTACAAAAAATCTATATGGTGTTTTTAAGAGAACCGTCCCGGCGGGACAGGTCAGGCAGTGACCTGTTCCACCTCTGGGATGGGTTTGAGATTAAAATGAATTTCGATAGAAATGTGTCTTGTTTTATCTTCGTCAATGCGCTCATGCACGACGATTTCTTTGATTAAGCGGTTGAGGGTGGCTGCGTCCAGCTCTGTGATATTGGCGTATTCCTGAATGGCTTCCACCCATTGTTTTGCGTCATTGGCAAGCTGGACTTCATCGGACAGCCGCTTTCTGCCCTCGGACACTTTTGCTTTAAGCTCCGCTTGCTCGGTCTGTGTCTTTTCCAGCATGGTGTTGAAATTCTGTTCACTGATACGCCCTGCAATCATATCCTCATAAAGCCGCATTACCATTTTGTCCAGAACCTCAATCCGTTCCTCGTCCCTTGTGAGGGAGCGTTCCATTGCTTCCCGCTGTTCCCGCTGCTCGGCTTCACAGGTATTGGTCAAGCGGTCGGCAACCGCTTCCCCGTCCATCAGGGCGGCTCTGGCACATTCCCGGATTTTCCG